>JALVPA010000123.1 GCA_027026055.1 Campylobacteraceae bacterium
ACATTTTGAAATACCTGCTTCACAAACCTTCTGCATTTCATCATATTTTTTCTGCTTGTTCAGGATGTTTGCTTTGTAAAGATGTGCTTTGCAGGATTTGTAGTTCAATTCGATTGCTTTGTCAAAGAAGCCAATGGATTTGTCATACTGTTTAACCTTGTAAGCGCAGACACCGGCATTGTAATATAATGTGGTATCCGTTTTGCCCTCTTTTTCATAAAGGTTAATTGCTGTTTCAAAGGCATCTAACCCTTTTTGGTAATCTTTGGCTTTGTAAGCTTCCGCTCCTTCAATCTTGTACTCTTTTGCAGTCTTGTCCTGTGCGTTAACCAACGAAACTCCGAGGAGTAAAACAACTGCTAAAACTAACTTTCTCATTTTCATACTGATTTATTTTAATATTAATTTTTTCAAAAAAATTTGCGCAAAAGTATAAAAAATAATTAAACAAGCATCATGCCATAATTTTATATTTAATGGAAAGAATTCCAAATTTGGCACATGAATCAGTGCCTATTGGAGAGGATGAAGAGGAAAATGTCGAAATCAAGCGTGTTTTGGAGCCGCGATCATTTGATTTTAAGCCGAAAGAGCATTGGCAACTGGCGGAGCAAAACGGTTGGATCGATTTCGAACGCGGCGTAAAGCTTGCCAAAAGTCGCTTTAGCGTATTAAGAGGGGAAGCGGCACGCATGGAACGAGCACTCGTCAACTTCTTTTTGGATGAAAACCGTAAAGCGGGCTTTGAGGAGTATTGCGTTCCGTTTATGAACAATAGCGCCATGCTACGCGGCACGGGACAATTGCCGAAGTTTGAAGAAGATCTCTTTAAAGTTTGCGACGAAGATCTCTATCTGATCCCGACCGCGGAAGTACCGCTGACAAACCTCTATCACGACGAAATCGTACTTTCGGAGCATTTACCGTTGTTGATGACGGGATATACGCCTTGTTTTCGTAAAGAGGCGGGAAGCGCGGGACGCGATACGCGCGGTATGATTCGCCAACACCAATTCGACAAAGTCGAGATGGTGGCGATCTCGCATCCCGATAAAAGCGATGAGGTTTTCGAAATGATGGTATCGCATGCTTCCGGTTTGCTTACCAAACTCGGTTTGCCGCATCGATGGGTAGAGCTGTGTACGGGAGATCTCGGTTTTTCGGCGGCGCGTACCGTCGATTTGGAAGTATGGCTCCCCGGTCAAAACAGATACAGAGAGATTAGTTCCGTCTCGAATACGCGAGATTTTCAGGCAAGACGCGCCAAGATCCGTTTTAAAGAGAACAAAAAAAATCGCTACGTCCATACGCTTAACGGTTCGGCGTTGGCGGTAGGTAGGACATTAATCGCGATTATGGAAAACTATCAACGTAAAGACGGCACGATAGAGATTCCCGAAGCATTGCATCCCTATATGCGATAACAAGCGTGTGATTACGCTTGGAATTTAATCTAATTTATGGCATACTTCCGTCACTACTTTTCGGGGTGTAGCGCAGCTTGGTAGCGCGCATCGTTCGGGACGATGAGGTCGCAGGTTCGAATCCTGTCACCCCGACCATTGAAAACCTCATATTACGCTTCATCTTTTGCTTTGCATATTCCATATTTATTTGCTATCGGATACGCTTTATGAAGAATCGATAAAAATACGGGTAAACCGGCGACGGGATCGTCACGCCTTTATCGGGAGAAGAGGGACGTTACAAAATCACGCGATGCGTACGCTCTTTGAGTTTGCCTTGCATACTGAGATAACTGTTGAGCGCACCGATATAGGCGCGGGCGCTGGCAACCATCGTATCGAGATGCAAGCCGTGGCCGATGACGGCGGGTTCGCCGCCGAAACTGACTTTGACGGTGACGTTCGCCAGTGCGTCTTTGCCTTCGCTGACCGATTTGACACGATAGTCTTGCAACTCTCCTTGATAGCCCGTCAAGCGATCGATTGCTTTAAATACCGCATCGATTGTGCCGTCGCCGATGGAGGCATCGAGTAGCACCTCTTCGTCTTTTTTGATTTTGACCGCAGCAGAGGGCACACCGTCGCTACAATCCATCAGTTGCAAGCCGAGAAGTTCGTATACTTGCGTCGCCTTGGTCATTTCGTTGGTCACCAATGCGCGAATATCGTCGTCGAAAATCTCCTTTTTGCGATCGGCAAGGATTTTAAAACGCTCAAAAGCGCGGTTGAGTGCGTCATCGTCGAGTTCGAAGCCGAGTTTTGCCAACTTGTCTTTGAAAGCGGCGCGCCCGGAGTGTTTACCCAATACCAACGTATCGCTCAGATCGAGCCCAATGTCGGAAGGACGGATGATCTCGTAGGTCTCTTTGTGTTTGAGCACACCGTCTTGATGGATACCGCTTTCGTGTGCAAAAGCGTTTTTGCCGACAATCGCTTTATTGGGCTGCGGCTCTATGCCGGTAATGGTAGCGATCAGACGACTGGTGGGATAGATCTCTTTGGTATTGATACGCGTATCGATCTCGCCGAAAATATCTCCGCGCACTTTGATCGCCATGACGATCTCCTCCAGCGCCGCATTGCCCGCACGTTCGCCCAAACCGTTGATGGTGCATTCGACCTGCCGGGCTCCTTGGCGTACGGCTTCGAGCGAGTTGGCGACGGCAAGCCCCAAATCGTTGTGGTTGTGCACGGAGATAATCGCACGTTCGCCTACGAAATCGACCATCTCTTTGACCATTGCGCCGATCTCTTGGGGTAGACGGTAACCGACCGTATCTGGCAGGTTGATCGTGGTTGCGCCCGCTTCGATCACCGCATCGGAGATCTCTTTGAGAAAGCCGATATCGCTACGTCCCGCATCTTCGCAACTGAATTCTACGTCTTCGACAAAGGTACGCGCGTACGTAACCGCTTCTACGGCGCGGCGTATCACTTCGTCGGGTTTCATTTTGAGTTTGTGCTCCATATGGATGGGGCTGGTGGCGATAAAGGTATGGATGCGCTTGAGCGGCGCTTCCGCAATCGCCTCTCCCGCCGCTTTGATATCTTTTTCGAGTGCGCGTGCCAGTGAACAGACCGTCGATGTGCTTACCACTTGCGAGATACGCTTGATCGCATCGAAATCTCCGGGACTAGCGGCGGCGAATCCCGCCTCGATGATATCGACGCCGAGACGCTCCAACTGTTTGGCGATCTGAATCTTCTCCTCGGTATTCATCGAAGCGCCGGGACTTTGTTCGCCGTCTCTCAATGTCGTATCGAATATTTTGATAGTGTTTTTACTCATAAAATTGCCTTTTTTAGCTGTCGGGGATTCGTATCGTACGAACCGATTTTCTATTTCAATGCCTAATTTTACCCAAAGTGTCGTAATCGGAAACTAAATCCGAAGGAGACGGAAAATTATAGGAGGGGGAGGAGCAGGAGCATACCTATTTTTCGGAAGATATGTTCGGTACGAAAATAACGTTGCATGGTACGCTCCTTTCTTTTTGACGAAGTATAGCGCATATCGGTACAAATGTCAAGTCAAAGGAAAAATATTTTCCTTTTCTTCGCTTTTATTTGTTGGAGAAAATATTATAATATGGTATGGACTGGTATGGATCAATTACTTATCTACAATAGATGTGTTATAATACATATAGTTTAAAACAAAGGATTTGGAATGATTAAATATGGCGTTACGGAGATCCAAACAAAACCCTCTCTTATCAAATCGATGAAGATCGGTGAAATTGTGGATAAACGCAAGCATATCACACTCGGTTATTTTATATCGGCAAAATACGAAGATATTATTCGTCCGATCATCGATAAAATAGACAAAGAAGAAAAGCGCGCAAAGCTCAAGCGATTGAAAGCGCATCAAGATTTGGAATTTGCCGAAATCGGAGTGGACGATGGCGTATAAACAAGGAGATATCGTCGTAGTGAATCTTAATCCTAAAAAGGGTCACGAAGTCGGAAAGATCAGACCGGCAGTTATCATTTCGAACGACGATGAAAACGACATCCTCGATACGATCGTACTCATGCCGCTTTCTACCGATCTTATCGACGATATGGAACCTTACAGAATGAGAATATCGAAACGAGGGGAGCTTAAATACGATTCGGATATTTTAATCAATCAGATACGAACACTGTCCAAGCGGAGAATAGGGCGAAAGATCGCATCGATTACAAAAGAGGAGTATACACAACTCATCGAAATGTTATGTAGAAATTTTATGTGAATGCGCTTCCGAAGTCCTTTCGAAATCGAAAGCTGCGTCGGTGAAATCAGGCGTTTTCTTCTTTGTCGTTCGGTTTCTTTTCGTTTTTTTCTTTATGCGCCAATCGCGACGGTTTGCCCGTACGTGTTTCGAACGCTTCGATGATACTACGAACGGTATGTCCTTCAATCACCTCTTTTTCCAGCAACTCTTTGACCATCGCTTCGATCGCTTCGCCGTATTCGCTTAGCGTATCTTTGACATAGGCGTAGCGTTCGTCGAGGGTCTTTTTGATCGTTTCGTCGATCGCTTCGGCCGTCTTTTCGCTATACTCTTTGACGACCTGACCGCCGTTGAGGAAAGCGCCGCCCATATTTTTTTCGAGCACCATCAGCCCCGCCACTTCGCTCATACCGTATTTGGTAATCATTTCGCGAAGGATATCTGTAGCGCGTTGCAAGTCGTTGCCCGCCCCTGTGGAGATCTCGCCCAAAAAGACCTCTTCGGCGGCGCGCCCGCCCAAAAGTACGTCGATTTCGGCAAGGAGCTCGTGTTTTTGTTTGAGAAATTTGTTCTCTTCGTCGGGTAGATGCAGCGTATAACCGAGTGCACCCAAGCCTCTGGGGATGATGGAGACTTTCGTAACGCGCGTCGCACCTTCAGTAAGCTCCGCCATCAGCGCATGACCGCTTTCGTGATAGGAGACGATTTTTTTCTCTTTGTCGTTGATTTTGCGGTTTTTCTTTTCGAGTCCTACGAAGGCGCGCTCAATCGCTTCGAGAAGATCTTCTTGTTCGATCACTTTTTTGTTTTTGCGTCCGGCCAAAAGTGCGGCTTCGTTGATGATGTTGGCAAGGTCCGCACCTGCCAATCCGGCCGTCTGTTTCGCCACTTTCTCAAGATCGACTTCGGGAGAGAGTTTGACATCTTTGGAGTGTACCTTCAAGATCGCCAAACGCCCTTCGTAATCGGGCTTGTCCACCAAGACTTGTCTGTCGAAACGTCCCGCGCGCAACAACGCGGGATCGAGGGTTTCGGGACGGTTGGTTGCCGCCAAGACGATGACAGGCGTATCGCTGCCGAAACCGTCCATCTCCGCCAAGAGCTGGTTGAGTGTTTGTTCGCGCTCGTCGTTGCCGCCGAATTGCGCACCGCTGGCACGGCTCTTACCGATGGCGTCGATCTCGTCGATAAAGATAATCGAAGGCGCCTCTTTTTTCGCTTGAGCGAAAAGATCGCGCACACGGCTGGCGCCCACACCGACAAACATCTCGATGAAGCTTGAGCCGCTTACGGAGAAAAACGGTACGCTCGCTTCGCCCGCCACCGCTTTGGCAAGCAAAGTCTTACCCGTCCCCGGAGGTCCGACCAAAAGTACTCCTTTGGGGATCTTGGCGCCGAGTTGGATATAGCGCTCGGGATATTTGAGAAAATCGACGATCTCTTTGACCTCCTCTTTTGCCTCTTCGACACCTTGGACGTCGTCGAAAGTGACGTCGGGTTTTTCGGAGTTGATGAGCTTGTCCGCTTTGCCCGCGCCCAAGATGCCGCCGCCCATACTTTTGGACATACGTTTCGCCAAAAATATCCAGATCGCGAAAAAGATCAATATCGGCAAGAGCATATTGATCATTTCGGTCAAAAAGCCGTTGCCCATCACCCCTTCGTAAGGGATGTTTTTCTTTTCGAGTAGCGGGATGAGCTCGTTGTCCATCGCGGGCACTTTGGAGGCGACAAGGCGTATTTGGCGTCCGCCTTCGTCGCTGAGCGCTTCGATGGTGGCAGGCGTGATTTTGACCAGTTTGACATTGCCCTCTTTGATCGCTTTTTTGATATCGGAGTATTTGACCTGTTTCGTCAGCGCCACCCCTTGGGGATTGAGCATCGTTCCCATGGTTTGGTTTTCGCCGATAAAGGCTTTGAAAATCAAAATCACCACGATCGAGAAGATCGCGAATGCCAACAGCGGATTGTCGTTGAAAAAGTTGTTATTGTTGTTGTCGTTCCGTCTGTTCGGATCGTCGGGTTGTTTAGCCATTGCTATCCTTTCGGTAAATAAGAGTAATCCACTCCTCTTTTTGTATACGTCTTTCTAACACAAGATTGCTAAAAGCTTCTTGAACACCGGCTTCCTTTTTGTCGAGGATACCGGAGAGAATCAACCTCCCGCCCGGTTTGGTACGTGCTTTGAGTACAGGCGCGATCATTTTGAGAATATCGGCGATGATATTGGCGATGACGATGTCGTAAACGGCATCGGTTTTATCGGCGGAACCTTCCCAAATACGACGAAAGGTTTCGTCATTACGCTCGAAATTTTCTTTTGCGCTCTCCACGGCAAGCGGATCGGTGTCGCACAAATCGACCGTAGCGCCGCGTTTTCTCGCCGCCAATGCCAAGATCCCCGATCCGCAACCGACATCGAGCACTTCGTCCCCTGCCAATACGTAGGTAGAGACGGCTTCGAGGCAACTGTAGGTGGTGGCGTGATGCCCCGATCCGAATGCCAATGCGGGGTCTATGACGATGTCGATCAGTCCCTCTTTGGCTTCGTACCAACTCGGACGGATATAAAAGTCACCGCTTCGTATCGGTGTGACGGAGGCTTGGTAACGTTTGATCCAATCTTCATTCGGTTTGCGCGTTTTTTCCCACTGTAGCGGTATCCGTGTTTCCAAACTCGCTTTGAGAATCTCGAGTGCCGCCTCAAGACGCGCGATCGCCGCTTCGTCCTCGCTGCGTACGATCAAACGGTCATTACCGTACTCGATACCTTCGTCGTAGTGTTGCATAATGAAATCGGCGATCAGATCGAGATAAGCTTCGTCGGTGAGCAGTTGCAGCTCGATATACTCATTTTGCATCGGCAACCGCCTTGAAGGCTTCGCGAAGATCGAGCGTACCTTCGTAGAAGGCTTTGCCTACGATCGTACCGTCGATACCCGCTGCGACGAGCGCTTCGATATCGCGCATATCTTTTAGTCCGCCGCTGGCGATCGTCTCCAATCCGCTTGATGCTTTGATCGCTTTGGTAAAGTCGATATTGATACCGCTAAGCATCCCGTCGCGTCCGACGTCGGTGCAGATGATCGCCTCTACCCCCGCATCGGCGAACTTGCACGCCAAGTCGGTCGCTTTCATTTCACTCACTTCCGCCCATCCTTCGACGGCGACCATTCCGTCGATCGCGTCGATGCCGACAACGATCGGATACTTTTGCGCCATCGCTTTGACAAAGTCGGGGTTTTTGACCGCCACGGAACCCAAAATCACTCGATCGATCCCCATGTCAAGATACATGCGGATCGTCTTTTCGTCGCGTATGCCGCCGCCGAGTTCCAGTTTCAAATCGGTGTTTTCGCGAATCTTTTTGATCTGTTCTAAGTTTTTCGGCTCGCCCGCAAAAGCGCCGTTAAGATCGACCAGATGCACCCATTCGCTACCGAGCTCCTCGAAGCGTTTTGCCACTTGCCACGGCTCGTCGCTGTAGATCTTGGCGCTCTCCATGAGCCCTTTGGTGAGTCTGACCGCTTTGCCGTCTTTGAGATCTATGGCGGGAAGGATGGTCATTGGGCACCTCGCACTACGTGGAGTGAAGAGTGAAGAGTGAAGAGTGAAGAGTGAAAGGTGGTGTGTGATGGGTGTTTGTGTGCATTGCTTTGCGATCTTTTTCGAATCTGCTTTGTTCGCATGGTCGTATCCTTAGAGATTGATAAAGTTTTCGATGATCTTAAGACCGTTGTTGTGGCTCTTTTCGGGGTGCGGTTGGATGCCGTAAATGTTGTCGTTTTGTACCGCACTGACAAATTCGTAACCGTAATAGCTTTTGCCGATAGCATAGCGATCGTCGCATACCGCATGGTAGGAGTGGACGAAGTAGAGATAAAACGCCTCGGGAAGTTCCGCAAAAAGTTTCGACGGGTTTGCTTCTGCGACAAACATTTCGTTCCATCCCATATGGGGGATTTTGAGCGAGGGGTTGTCGAAACGGCTTTTGTCGAAAGCGACTACTTTGCCCGGGACAAGCCCCAATCCTTCGTGTTCGCCGAACTCTTCGCTACTTTCGAAGAGCAACTGCATCCCGAGGCAGATGCCAAGCAGCGGTTTGCCGCTTTTCGCAAAGGATTCGATCGCTTCACCCGCCCCGTGTTCGCGTAAATGTGCCATGGCGTCGCCGAACGCACCCACGCCGGGAAGCAACAGTTTGTCGTACGATGCGAAATTGTCGGGGTCGTTTTCGATATGTACATCCGCACCCAAAAGCGTAAAGGCGTTGTAAACGGAGGCGAGATTGCCCATATTGTAGTCGACGATACCGATCATAGATCATCCTGCATACGTTGGGATAAGGAAAGAGGATTATAACACAACAATGCAAAGAGGGGGATTTTAGTCTAATTGGGTAAAATTATCGTTAAAAATTGAAAGACGATAGGGTTCAATGAGAGAATATACGGAATATGCGGCGCTTAAAACCTTTTTGTTCCTTGCAAAACTGATGCCGGTCTCTTTGCTTTATCTCTTTTTCGACGCGTTGGCGCGATTCTATTATCGTTTCGGCAAACGACGGCGCGAATTGACGCGACGCAATCTTGCTATGGCGTTTCCCGAAAAATCGGAATCCGAAATCGATGCGTTGGCAAAACGGGTTTACCTCGAACTTTCGCAGACGGTAACGGAGATTTTGTTGATGTTTACGGGTCGTTTCGATATCGACGAAGCGGTGGTCAACAAAGTCGAAGCGCTGCATCGCCTCGATTGGCTGAAGATCCGCCACCCCGGGGGTATCGTCGCTATGACGGCACATTTCGGGAATTGGGAACTTTTGGCGCACTTTTTGGCGATGCACGGGTTTCGTATGTTGGTAATCGGACGAGAGGGGAACAACCGTTTGATAGAAGAGCGTATCACCCAGCCGTTTCGTAAAAAATACGGCAACGACACCGCCTATAAAGACAATGCGACGATGGCAATGATGAAACGTCTCAAACGGGGCGAAAATGTCGGATTGCTCATCGATCAAAAATCGGGACATCTCAATAGCGTAAAAGTACCTTTCTTTGGGAAAGAAGCCGAAACAACGGCATCCGTAGCGCTTTTGCGTGCGAAGCTTCCGGTCGAAGTCGTGCCTTTTTTTGCCGTACGCGTCGGTCGCGGCAAATACCGTATCGAAATCGGTGATCCGATTCCGTGCCCTGACGAGAAATGCGAAGATATCGAAGCGATAACGCGTGAGTACAATCGCATCATGGAGCGTGTTGTGCGTGCACATCCTGAACAGTGGTTTTGGATGCACAATAGGTGGCGGCTATGAGTTGCATCTTGATTCTTGACGACGGACGCAAAGGGCATTTGAATCAATCAATCGCCTTTGCCGAACACCTGGGCGCACCCTACGATGTCGTCTCCGTTCGTCCGCGTCATCGATGGAGCAAAGCGCTTAGCTATCTGCTGGATCGTTTCGGTATCTGCACGGAAGCGCTTTTTTCTCTTTCCAAGCCGCTTCGCAAACATTACGCTATGGTCGTCGGTGCGGGGTCGGGAACATACTATATGACCAAAGTACTGGCAAAACGTCTCGGTGCACGTTCCGTAACGATGATGTTGCCCAAAGGATACCGCTACGATTTCGATACGATTTTCGCGCCGATCCACGACAATCCGCCCGAAAGGACGAATATTGTTCCGATCCCCGCCAATTTCGCTTATATCGAACCGCAAGGGTTGTTTTATCCGCAGAAACCTGCCATCGCTATTGTCATCGGCGGTCCCAACGGTACGTTTGCTATGGACGAGACGGTGCTTTTGAAACGGATTGAAAAGATTATCGCACATTTTAAGGGATATGAGATCGCACTTAGCACTTCGCCGCGCACCCCCGTAACGATCGAGAAGCATTTGGAAGCATTAGACATCGAGTATAAAGTAATCTATTCGCAACATCCCGTCAATCCCATCCCCGACTTTTTGACACATTGCGAAACGCTCTTTGTGACGATCGACAGTACCTCGATGATCTCCGAAGCCGTTTCGTACGGCAATGCCGCCGTGACGGTATTGCCTTTGCCCGCAAAAGGAGACAACAAATATATGCGTTTCGTCGAAAGATTGGCGAAAGAAGGCTATGTGCATCTGTGCGACGGTACCTTTAAAAGAGCGAATCGCAAAATAGATTTTTCGCGCTACGCGCAAAAGGCGGTGCGGGTATGAAGATCGTTCAAATCTTACCGAGACTCGAAGAGGGTGGTGTCGAGCGCGGCACGGTGGAGCTCAATCGAGAACTGGTACACCGCGGATACGAAAGCGTCGTCATCAGTGCGGGGGGCAAACTCGTTTCTCGGATCGAAGCGGACGGCGGCAGGCATATCGCGATGGATGTCGCGTCGAAAAATCCTCTCAGCGCACCCTTCCGCGCGGCGAAGCTACGTCGGCTTCTTCAAACCCTTTCGCCCGATATCGTCCATGTGCGTAGTCGCGTACCCGCATGGCTTGCGTGGCTGGCGAACAAACCCTTAGGTATTGCGTTTGTGACGACGGTACACGGCTTTAACAGTGTAAGCGCTTATAGCGAAATCATGACGCGTGGCGATCGTGTCATTTGCGTCAGCGAGGCTGTCAAAGCGTACGTTACGAAACATTACGACGTCAACGAAGAGAAAATCGTCGTGATTCCCAGAGGCATCGATTTGGACGTTTTCGATCCCAAGCGTCTTGATAACGACTTTATCAACCGTTTCAAAACGACATACGGTTTGTATGATCGAAAAGTCGTCACTACGGTAGGGCGCATAACGCAACTCAAAGATCATAAAACCTTTATCCGGGCGATCAAGCAACTGTATAGCGACGATCCGAAGACAATCGGATTGATTGTCGGCGGGGTGCAAAAAGGTAAAGAGGGATATGAGCGCGAGATTCGCCAAGAGGTGAAACGGTTGGGTATAGAAGATGCGATTGTGTTTACGGGATCACAAACAAAGGTCGCGGAGATTTACGCGTTAAGCGATGTCGTGGTGAGCAGTTCGAACAAACCCGAAAGTTTCGGCAGAAGCGTCGCCGAAGCGATCGCCGTCGACACCCCCGTCGTCGCCACGGGACACGGCGGGGTCTTGGAGATCGTACGCGAAGGGGAAAACGGCTATTTTTACAATGTCGGCGACGATGCGATGTTGGCGAAACAAATCGAAAAAGCACGAAAACTCGACTTCGACGGATACGGCTATATTGCCGAACGGTTTTCGCTGGAGAAGATGGTGGAGAGCACGTTGGAGGTGTATCTGGAGGCAGTTAAATGGCACAAATAGTCGCATTGGGAGATTGCAACACCCGAGGTACCGACAGTATCGGAAGCAATGCTTATCCGGAACAGTTGGGTGCATTGTTGGGGAAAAGCGTACGCAATTGCGGCGTAACCATGTCTACGACACGAGAAATGATACGCTTGTACCCCGAATGTATCGGCGAAGAAACGGAGATCGTGTTGGTCCAATACGGCTTGGTTGATTCGTGGAAAACGTTTAAATACAGCCCTTATGTGCTTTATTATCCGGATAATCCGATGAGAAAAATAGCACGAAAACTTGTCAAAAAATATAAAAAAATCGCGCGAAACTTTGGATTGAATCGATTACTCGGTGAAAACAATGTGGTTCCGATACCAGCATATAGGCGTCACCTTGAAACGCTTGCAGAAGCGTATAAAGAAAAAAATCTCTTTTTGATCGATACCGTGCCCAACCAGGATAGAAGAAGAAATCCCGAAATTCTCCGATACAATACCGTCATGCGGCAGGTGGCGGAAAGGTATTCGCATGTGATTTATATCGATTTGTATCGATTGTTCGAAAAACATCCCGAATGGTACATGGAAGCAACGCATATTAACGCAGAGGGGCATCGGGTGATAGCGGAAAGAATCGCTTCATATTATATGAACCTGGCTGATGGAGAGAATTCGTGAAAATCTGTCATTTCATCGCATCGAGCAAATTCGGCGGTGCGGAGCGCGTTGTGATCAATTTGTGCAACGAACTTTCCAAAAGCGAAGAGATACATTTGATTGCATTTGGTTCGGGAGACCATCTGATCGGATTGTCGTCGCGTGTACATTTGTACGTCATGCCCGAAGTGAAGCGTTACAATCCGTTGGCGTTGTATCGTCTTTATCGTATCGTTTCGCATATCGAACCCGATATCATTCATACGCATGGCGCAAAAGCGACACGCATGGTACACTCTTTGCGACATCTGTTGCGAAAACCCTATGTTGCTACGAAACACAATGCCAGAAAAGGGAGAATTTTCGAAAAAGTACCGTTTGTCATCGCCGTATCA
>JALVPA010000124.1 GCA_027026055.1 Campylobacteraceae bacterium
ATATCGTTGCTTGCGGATTGGCGTTTGAAGCCGTATCGACAGAACGCCTTTTCGAAGACGCGGCTGCCCTACGCGACGACAAAACGTTAAACGCTGCGGCAAAACGTATCGCCGCAGAACGGGACTATCCCGAATCGATGGGAGAACGAAATTGCACAAAAAGGTGCCGTTGCACGCACTAGTAACGACAAAACGACGAAAGAAGGATAGCAAATGCGAAAATCGGCAAAAACGATTGCTTCGCTATTGGCGACGGTTATTCTGTCGGCGAACGGTACAGTGACGCATCGTACTATCGGCGGCAACGACTATACATTTACCAAAGAGCATTACGAGGTATACGATAGTAAAGGGACTGTGGTACGTTGTTATTACGAGGCGCGAAATCGCGATTTGTTGCATCGATTTACCTTGACGCTTGAGGATCGTACCGGGACATGCGGTGCACGCAGTATCGAAGAAGGCGCTTATGAAATCAAAGGCGATATCGTGACGCTCTATACGCTTTGGCATCGCGAAGGACGTAGCTACGACACCCCTTACGGTGTGCGTATCATGCGCTATCGTGCGGAACGCAACGGTACTTTTACGCTTTTGTTGAGTCGTATCTATGTCGAAGAGACCGCCAAAGGTTTCGATCTCGATTCCGGTATGCGTTTTTTGTGGAAACGACCGCAAAGCGAAAGCGAAAAAAAGGCTTTTGCCGCCTATATCGATCGGATGCAAATGCGTTTTAAAGGTACGTTCGTGCTAGGTGAAGAAGCCAAAGCGTTGATTGCCGAGGTGGAAGCGGCGCTGGAACGCAAAGCGCGTAAACGTTGGCGATAGCTTTTATGCGAAATGATGACTTTTGCACGGAAAACGACGGTCGTTTTTGCACACTTCGGCAAATATCGTAAGCGGTATATCATGCTTGGCGGCTATCGCTTCAATGCGCGCCCTCTTTTCCGGAGCGAAGCCGACAAGCATTTCGTACTCTTCACCGCTCATACCGATTTCAGGGTTTATATTTTTTAATATATTCATGCCGGTATCGTTGGCGTCGAGCAGCTTGTTGGTATCGCAAAAGAGTCCGTCGGAGATATCCATCCCCGCATGCAGATACTCGGCCGCTTCATAGATGAAACCGTCGCGCAATACGGGAAGGTAAAAACGCGAATCTTCGGCGATTTTTTCGCCGCGCATCAATGCCGCCAAATCTCTTGCGCTCTCGCCCAACGTTCCCGTATATGCCAGCAAATCCCCTTCTTTAAGTCCTTTGCGCAACAGAGGCGAACGGCTGTACGATACGACCGTAACGGTGATATGAAGCTTGTCCGACCCCACCGTATCGCCGCCGATAATCTCGCAGCCGTATGCCGTGGCGGTCGATTCCATCGCTTCGATTAACGCTTCGATATCGCTTTCGTCGAAATCTCTCGGCAGCGCAACGGTGACGAGTGCATAGCGCGGTCTTGCGTTCATTGCGATCGCATCGGAGATGTTGACCAGCATCGCTTTGCGTCCTGCCTGCGTAGGCGTCATCCACTCTCGTAAAAAATGTGTCCCCTCGCAAAAGGCATCCATACTATAAAGCGTTTCACCCACGACGGCGGCATCGTCGCCGATATAAGGCGAAGAGAGTTTTTCGATAAGATAGGATTCTTTGTCTTTCATTGCTTTATGCCTTTGGAAACGGTAAAAACGTAACATTTTATCTACTCTTTATAAAAGTGACATCACAAACTCTAAATTGTTTTGGTTGCGGATGCGTATAATATATCGTATCGTATCACTATCTCGCTAAAGGATTCTCTATGGCGCAAACCGTCCAAGTGCGTACTTTCTTTTTCGATGCCGAAAAAGACTATTTGCCCTATTATCGTACATTCGATTTACAACTCGATCCCGATAACTCCGTCGTCTCAGTGTTGAAACGTATCGCACGACTTGAAGAACGTTTCGATTTCGATCCCGCACGTCCTTACTTTTTTCTCAACGGAAAGGTCGTCACCGAAACGGTACGTATCGACGAAGCGTCGGAAGCATTCGGCGACAAGTGGGAGATTATGCCTCTTTCGACGTACCGCGCCAAAAAGTGTCTGCGTATCGACGACAGCGATTTTACGGCGCGTTTTGCGTTGCTGGAGCCGTATGCGACCGAAGAGGACAGACTCTATTACAAATCGCTCTATCCGCTCCATTACGCTTCGGAGACGTTGCGATACAATCGCGATTATATCGGAGATGCGTTGCTGGTGACGGCATGGCGTATGATCGAAAACGGCTCGCCCTATCGCGACGAAATCTTGGCGGCGATTGACGATCCCGAAAACGGCATTCGCGTTTGCGAATACGAAAACAACCTTTTCAAAGGCGGAGAGCAATACGGCGAAGCGATCGAAGCGTTGCGCGCGCTCTATCCCGCAAAAAAACGCAACCCTCTGGCGCAAAAGCTTCAATCGCTTTTGCCTCGTTTCGACAAAGCGCCCAAGCGCATCACATCGTTGGAGGGTAAAGCAATTGCTTGCTATAAGGGCGATAGCGACATTGACGAAGCGAAGATTGCCAAAGCCATCGAAAAAATCGGCGGACGTTATGTTTCGTTTGCGATGCGTCGTAAACGTAGCGGCCGTACGATTGTAGAGGATACGCCGAAAACGGCGTACAAAAAAGCGGGGGCTATTTTACTCGATGCGATGGATCGTGGTGCGGAAGTACTGATCGTACCCAACGTCGAAGAACTGCGCTATTTGCGTACCCATTTCAAAGCGATCGAAAAAGCGGTCGGTCGCGATATCGATTTGGCTTTGGAAAGCGCGGATCGTCTCAACCTTTCCTTCGAAACCCAAGCGGCTTGATTCGCCGATGCGAACTTCTTTATAAGTGGCGCAAACGATGCGTTTGCGTTCCGTAACATTCGCTTTTGCAAACCGTTCGTTTTTCCCTTCGCTTAACCCGTTTGATACCATTCTATCGCTATAATTTGTCCAAATTCGAGAGAAAAGGACGTACGCGATATGGATGTGAAAATCTACGAATACGATGCCGTGATCGTCGGTGCGGGTCTAGCGGGTTTGGCTGCCGCCAAAGAGCTGACCGAAGCCGGCAAAAAAACGGCTGTCATTACCAAACTCCACCCTCTGCGCAGCCACTCCGGCGCCGCACAAGGCGGTATCAACGCCGCTTTGGGTAAAGACGACTCCGTTGAGTTGCATATGTTCGATACGGTCAAAGGTTCGGATTATCTGGCGGATCAGGATGCCGTGGAGTTGATGTGTTCCAAAGCGCCCGAAACGATTCGTTGGGCGGAGCGTATGGGAGCGGTTTTTTCGCGCGACGAAGAAGGAAATATCGCCATTCGCCCCTTCGGAGGTCAGAGCAAACCGCGAGCCTGTTACGCCAAAGACCGCACCGGTTTGGCGGTATTGCAAGCGATCTACGAGCAAGCTTTTAGAGCGGGGATCGAAGTCTTCGACGAGTGGTACTGCGCCGATCTGCTTTATAAAAACGGCAAAGCCTACGGCGTGGCGGCATACAATATTCGCAACAGTGAACCCGCCATCTTCAACGCCAAAGTGGTAATGTTCGCCACCGGCGGGCATGCAAGAGCTTATCGGTTCAACTCCAACGCCCATGCCAATACCGGCGATGCGCTCTCTATCGTAGCGCGCCACGGGTTGCCGCTGGAAGATATGGAGTTCGTACAGTTTCACCCGAGTGGATTGGGAGGTTCGGGGATATTGATCTCCGAAGCGGCGCGCGGCGAAGGCGGACGTCTCTACAATTCCAAAGGCGAACGTTTTATGGAAAAATATGCGCCCAACGCTTTGGAACTCGCTTCGCGCGACGTGGTTAGCCGCGCGATTATGGAAGAGGTGCGTCAAGGACGCGGCGTAGGTAAAGACGGTCAATCGGTCAAACTCGATCTTACCCACCTTCCCAAAGAGATCATTCTTGAAAGACTCCCCGAACTGCGCGAGCTTGCCATCGCATTCCAAGGGCAAGACATGCTTAAAGAACCCATCCATATCTCCGCAACGGCACACTACTCAATGGGCGGCATACCTACCAACATCAACTGTCAAGTCCAGAAAAACGCCGCGGGCGATTTGGTGGAAGGCTTCTATGCGGCGGGCGAATGTTCGTGCGTGTCGGTACACGGTGCGAACAGACTCGGAGCCAACTCGGTGCTTGAAGCATTGCTTTTCGGACGCCATGCGGGCGAAAACATGATCAAAGCGCTCGACGAAGGTATCGAACTCAAAAAAGCAACCAAAGCCGACGCCGATCGCATGCTCGAAGAGCTCAACCGCATCAAGAGCTCCAACGGTACCGAAACGGTCCCCGGCTTGCGCGAAGAGTTGCAAAACGGTATGACCGCCGACGCCGGAGTATTCAGAAGCAAAGAGTCGCTGGAGCGTCAATTGGCGAAAATCGACGAGTTGCTGGAGCGATTTAAACATATCCGTATCGACGACAAATCCAACACCTACAACACCGATTTGCAAGAGGCACTGGAACTGGGGCATATGCTGGAGTTCAGCAAATTTATCGTCGTGGGTGCGCTTCAGCGCGAAGAGAGCCGCGGCGGGCACTATCGCGAAGATTTCCCCGAGCGCGACGATGAAAAATTCCTCAAGCACACCTATGCCTATATGGATGAAAATTACAACATTACCACCGAATGGGGCGATGTGGTCATTACCAAGTTCGAACCCAAAGAAAGATCATATTAGGAGGTCGAGAGATGAGTACGCAAGAAGTCACGACAGAATACGAACCGTTCGATACGGACGAGATGGAGAGCCTCTCGCCCGATACGGTGACGGTCACGCTCAAAACGTTTCGTTTCAATGCGGAGACCGACTACCTCCCCTACTATAAAAACTATACGATGGAGGTGGGTAAGGACGAATTGATTCTCGACCTTCTCAACCGTATCAAATGGGAACACGACGGTAGCTTCTCTTACAGACGCTCGTGCCGCCACGGTATTTGCGGTGCTTGCGGTATCAAGGTCAACGGCAAAGCGACATTGGCGTGTAAACAAAACGCCTTGGAGTTGGTCAAACTTTTCGGTAACGAACTGCTCATCGAGCCGCAAAGCAAAAAACGCGCCGTTAAAGATATGATCATCGACAAAAAAGATTTTTGGGATAAACACGCAGCCGTCAAACCCTATGTTGTCGCCGAGATCGATCCGCATCCCGAACACGAGACAAAACAGAGCATCGAAGAGT
Source organism: Campylobacteraceae bacterium (assembly GCA_027026055.1). Taxonomy (GTDB): domain Bacteria; phylum Campylobacterota; class Campylobacteria; order Campylobacterales; family Sulfurovaceae; genus JALVPA01. The sequence goes on from JALVPA010000124.1 coordinate 5,223, forward strand.
TCAATCGCTTTTTGGACGCCGATTTGTGTATCCAGTGCGGTAGTTGCCACTATGCATGTCCCGTTGTCGAGGTCAACGAAGACTATCTGGGACCCGCGGCATTCAACGCGGCATATCGCTTCACGGTCGATACGCGCGACGAAGCGGGCAAAGAGCGTCTCGAGATCACCGCGCAACCGGGTGCGGGCGTATGGGACTGTGTGAAATGTTACGAATGTGCCGAAGCGTGCCCCAAAGAGATCAATCCGATCGAAAAGATTACGAAACTGCACAACCTCCAATTCGAAGAAGGCGTGGCGCGCTCCAATGTCGCGACACGCCATGCGGAAGGGTTCTTGCGCGGGATGAAAAAGCACGGCTATCTCGACGAAGCCGATATCGTGCTTTACTCCGAAGGGTTCTTGGGGATGTACAAACACCTCAAGACCGCTATCAAGATGCTCAAAGCGGGCAAGATCCATTGGCATTCGGGTGTACCGTTTATCCAAAGCGTACCGAAGATCAAAAATCACGACGAGTTGAAAAAACTTATCGAAATTTCACAAACACACACACTGTAAGGAGAGATGATGAGCAAACTACACTATGCACTGTTTACCGGCTGTACGGCACGCCAATCGACTCCGGAGCTGCTCTCTTCTACCCTTGCGGTGGCGAAAAAACTCGGTATAGAGATCACCATCCTCGAAGAAGCCAGCTGCTGCGGCGCAAGTCATTTGCAGGATTTCGACGAATTTTTGGCGCACGTCATCAACGCACGTAATATCTGCTATGCCGAAAAACACGGTTTGACGATGATTACCATCTGCAACACCTGTCAGCTCAACTCGGCGATGACCAAACATGCCCTCGATACTGATCCCGATCTACGCGCACGTGTCAATGAAAAGCTTGCCGAAGTGGGATTGGAGTATAAAGGTACCAGCGAAATCAAACATTTCTTGTATGCGCTGATCGACGATTACGGCTTGGAAAATATCAAAGACAAGGTGCAAATCCCTTTGAGCCGTTTCAATATCGCACCCTTTTACGGCTGTCACAATATCCGTCCTTCGGAGCTGCATCACGACGCCAACGGCGGTGAAAACCCTTACGCACCCAACTCTTTGGATCGCTTGATAGAAGCGTTGGAAGGGCATCCCGTCGATTACGATCACAAAAACAAATGCTGCGGTTTCCACGTGGAGCTTCAAGCCAACCACACCTCCGAAGTGTTGGCGGGTAACGCGATGATCGATGCGGTGGACAACAATGCCGACTTGATGGTGACGCCTTGTCCGCTGTGTCACCTCAAGATGGATACCTACCAAGACGACATCGGCAAAGTGATCGGGCGCGACGTAGAGCTACCGGTACTGCATATGCCGCAGATGGTCGCACTCGCACTCGGTTGTACCCCCGAAGAGATCGGACTCAAGTACCACGTACAAAAAGCGACGCACCTTTACTCCGAGACGGCGTAATTGCGTCTCGCCTCGCCTCTTCTATACCTTGTGATTTTTTCGTCTATCCCATTACGCATTATTGTCCGCCTCGGACGCAACGTATGTACATATTGCCGGTTTTATTATTGAAATAGTCATATCCACTATAAAAGTTTACCACCCATGCGTAGGAGGTATCCTCCGCTTTAGCGGTAGATGACCAATAAAAATTTGAGAGACTGTTTTGAAAAACGCTGCTTAGAGAAGGATCGAATTTGCTTCTGTCAGCAAGATAATACAACTCATAAAAGTTAGGTAGTCTCCAGTCGCTATAGCCACCCAAAGTCAGGCTTTCACAGTAATCGATCGCCTCTTCCCAACTTCCCGTTACGGTTTTTGCATCGGCATTATCTTGCCACATGAGTCCCGTATCGGTATCGGTTACCGTTTCGGTGCCATTGTTTCTGACATAGTGATGGCGTAGCGTACCGTTACCTCGCACACAGCGTACGTAATGATTTTGAGACGTTTTATCTATCTCGTCGGAGCCGTGATATTGGTTGGTCGTCCATGCCAAAGTATTATCATCCGCTTTAATACTGGATGTCCAATATGATACTGCTCCGTTAATATTCCGGAAATAATTCATATCTATAGCAGGGAAATAATAGTGACGATCAAAGATATACATCATTTCATCAATACTCGGAAGCCGCCAGTCATTGTAATTTTCGAGTGTTAAGTTGGTACAGTAGCTTTTGGCATCGTTCCATGTTGTTTGTATCGTTTTGGCCGCACTGTCGTCTTGCCACATAAGTCCGGTGATTTTATCGATAACCACTTCTTTGTTTGCGTCTCTTGTATAGATTGGGACGACTCCTTGTTGATAATATCCATCGTCTTTGATACTGCCGTCGGCGACGATATTGCCGTCTTCGTCGTAAGATTCGGTTTGTCCCGTTTTTTTAAGCGAAAGCGGTGATGTAAGGAGCATCATATGATAGACCGGTATCATCTTTTGCGCCGTAAAGTAGTTTTGTAGCGCTTGTATAAGATTGGTATCGAAAGAAGGATTACCGATATTATCGGGGATGCCTCCCAACGAAAAATCACCGTACGCAAGAGACGAAACGAATACACTTGCACATAGCGAAACTATACGGTGTCGTGTTGTCGTATCGATATGTTTTGTTTTCATATCGTTTTCCTCCTATAAGACGACTCTATTACGGCCAATTCGGCTCGACATTGCCGCTACCCCATCCGTATGAAAAGTCGGTATGGTCGGTAACGTTGTGGACATCCCATCCGCTTAGGTCGTGATTGCTAAAGCTCGAAGCGTTATAGAACATTTTCGACATATTGGTAACATTGGCGGTACGATTACCCCATGCTTCGACATTACCGTCAAATGCCGTAGCTCCGTAAAACATACTCTGCATATCGGTAACATTACCGACATCCCAGCTACCTATATTTTGATTGAAAGCCGTAGCGTCATAAAACATTTTTCTCATACTTGTGACATTGCTTACGTTCCATCCGCCAATGTCTTGATCGAAGGCATGACAATATTCGAACATAAAGCTCATATCGGTTACATTGCTTACATCCCATCTCGTAATATCGCCGTTAAATTGGAATGCGGCTATAAACATACCGAACATATCGGTGACACTGCTCACATCCCAATTGCTTAAGTCTCGATTGAATTTATGCGCATTCCAAAACATACCGGACATGTTCGTGACATTGTGTACATCCCACGTACCGATATCACCGTTAAACGAGCCCGCACTATCGAACATATGCGACATATCGGTGACACGAGAAACGTCCCATCGATCCAAATCTTGATTGAAATGCATTGCCGATTTGAACATACGTGACATCTTCGTCACCGCGGAAGTCACCCACCCGTTTAAGGGTTTGTCGAAATCGGTTGCGCGGAAAAACATACTTGACATATCCGTTACATGAGAGACGTCCCAGCTCTCGATGCTACCGTTAAAATCCGTAGCATTGGCGAACATGCCGGACATATTGGTATCGGACGAGAGATTCCAGTTGTTCAAATCTTGATTGAAGTGTGTCGCTCCGACAAACATATCTGCGGTGTCGGTAACGGAAGAGGTGTCCCAAGCGTTGAGCGGTTGGTTGAAATTAGGAGCGTATGCGAACATATATTTCATAGTGGTTACGTGTGATACGTCCCAGCGATCAAGCGGCTGATCGAAATCGGTGGCGGCATAGAACATCCCTATCATATTGGTAGCCGAAGAAACGTTCCAGTCGTTTATATTTTTATTGAAACTGCTCGCTTCTCTAAACATTTGCCTGAAATTTTGTACATTTGAAACATTCCATGTACCTATGTTCCGATTAAACGATTCGGCTTGTAAAAACATTTCGTTCATAAAGACTGCGTGTGATGTATTCCACTGATCTAACGGCTTATTGAACACACGATTTGCGGCGAACATGAATGAAAAGTCGTATACCTTCGATACATTCCAGTCGTTAATGTCGTGATTGAAAGCACTGTTTGAAAACATATGATGCATATTGCGTACATTCGATACGTTCCACTTGTTTAAAGGTTGGTCGAACGATTTGGCGCCGTTGAACATCCACGACATCTGTGTCACATGAGAAACATCCCAATTGTTTATCGTACGGTTAAAATCTTCGGCACCTTGAAACATGCCTATCATTTCGATAACCGTAGAGACGTCCCAATTTCCGATAGGTTGGTTGAAGGATTTTGCGTTGTTGAACATATACGACATATCCGTCACTTCGGAAAGATCGGGGCTATCGGTCGCGACACCGCCGATATCGGACAAATTTTCGCATCCGTCGAATGCAGCGTGCATCGTTTGCCATTTGATTTTCCCCCATTGATTGATTCCGACAAGTTTTTTTCTATCGCTGTTATACGTGGACATTATTCGTGGAAATCCTCTAAAATCGCCGGCATTGTCCCATATGGCGATCGTATAGATACCCGGTGCATCGTATGAACACGTATAAGCTCCCGTTACACCGGTCGCTTCGAAATGACCGTCGTTGTCACAATCGACATTATAGTCGTACCCGCTTCCCGATATCGGCAAAGAAAATTGCGTATCCGAGGTTCCGCCGGGAATGTCCGTTTTGACGGTAATGATAAAAGGAAATTTCGCCGGTGTCGAGTTTGGATCGAGAGGATTGGTGCCATAACCGTTTTCGGCGATATCACTATACCCGTCGTTGTCGTCGTCGGTATCGGCATTGTTCCCTATACCGTCGCCGTCGGTATCGGAAGTTTCGCTATTATCCGTCGGAAAAGCGTCGTTACTGTCATCCACACCGTCTCCGTCGGTATCGCTGCGGTAGATATTTGTACCGAGTGCCTGCTCTTTGGCATTGCTAAGCCCGTCGCCGTCGATATCGTCGTCGAGGCTGTCTATCACACCGTCGCAGTCGGTATCGGCACCCGCAATCGTCGGATCGTAGATCCGTACGACCATTGTCAATGCTTCGACATAAGGTATCGGCATATAGATCGGACAATTGTTGGCCTCTATAAAAGAAAGCGACACCGCCAAAGTGATCATCGGTTTTTTAAAGGTGAGATGCATGGTAGATCCTTTGCCTATCTAAAAAGGAGCGAAAAACGCAACGCAAAAACATATGAGCCTATAAATTCATTTTATGACACACATAATTAAATAAAAATAAAATGCTACCTATGTAGCATACGTTTATAATCAAATAGTGTAAGATTTCAGAGATATTTTGCCCAAAAGGAGTCGTCGATGGCAAATAAAACCAAAGAGAAACTCGGTATCGTTATCGAAGCGAATAAAAAGAAAGAAAATTTCGGTATGGTGACATTGCATCAAACGAGAGAACTGCTGATGGATGCGGGCGCATTATTGCTCGATGTGCGTCCGCCGGCGAAGGTGAGCGGCGAAAACGCCCAAGAAGCGGGTATTGCAAACGCGTATTACACGCCCTATCCCGAATTTACCGACTATCTCGACATGCTACCGTCGGATCATACGACACCTATTGTCGTCGCCTGTTTGAAAGGATGGTTTGCCAACAGGGTAATGGGGTATCTCGAGATGATAGGATATGAAAACGTCTATGTGCTCGATACGAGTATCGAAGATCTTATCGAAGTACACCACGCACATGCGGACAAATAGACGCACGATTCTATCGTAGGGTGTTGTCGAAGGACAACACCGTGTTTTTCCTCGGAAGCTTTTCGTATAGTATGCACGATTACGTTTTTTCATTCCTTATTCAAAAAAACCTACCGAATCCCTTCACTCTTCTCTATCGCTCTTCACCCTCTTCGGTTCCTCATTACTCATTCTTCATTTTGTTCGATAAGGAGGCGGGACTTCAGTCCTGCACAGGCGGGGTTTTAACCCCGCCTCCAAAATTCCTACCAACCGAATCTCTTCACTCATCACCCTTCATTCTTCATTCTTCATTCTCTCCGGTTTCTCATTACTCATTATAGTATAATACCCCCATGAAAAGGGAAATACTCGAAAAGACTCCTTTTAGCTTGGTACTCTCCGGCGGCGGTGCGTTGGGGATCGCGCATCTCGGCGTCATTGCCGATATGGAGATTATAAGGTTGCGGCCTTCGGAGATCGTCGGCACCAGTATGGGCGGCATTGTCGGTGCTTGTCTAAGCATTGGCATGCGCGAAGCGGAGATCTACGAGCATATCGCCGCGTTTGTCAAGGTCTCCAACTGGATCAAATTTTCCTTATCGGGCAACGCCATTGTGAAGAATGACAAAATCGCCGAGATTTTTAACCGTATATTTGGGGAACGAACACTCAAAGAGACACAAATACCGCTCAAACTCATCGCTACAAACCTTTTGACCGGAGACAAGCGCGTTTTCGGTCCGAAGGAGGATATCCTTATCAAAGATGCCGTCTTGGCGACGATGGCGATACCGGGAATTTTCGAAGAGCATATGATCGACGGTATTCCTTACGGCGACGGTTTTTTATGCGAAAACCTCGCTCTCTCCGAAGCGACATACGATACGGTGCTTGCGGTCGATGTACTCGGTAGCGGATCATTTGACAAACGTTTGCCGAATAATTTTTTCAAGACGCATAACGTTTTGGAGATGTTCGAACGCTCTATGCGTCTGCTCATCTACAATCAAACGAAACTGATACGACGATCGGTCGATAAAAACATTTTGCTTATCGAACCGAAAACGCAAGAGTACGCCACCTACCAGTTTCACAAATACAATGAGATTCGCGAACTTGGGAAAGGATGGTTATGAAAATCGGTCATTCGGAGCTTTTGGTCGGATTGCAATTCGGCTTGATCGGCGCAATGACGCTTTATGCTACGGACGGAAGACTCGAAAGCGAAGCCGTCGTACTCTTTCTCATCGGTGCGGCAATCGGTTTGGCGGCGATTTACGCCCATCCGCGCGGTAATTTCAATATCCGTCCCGACATCAAATCGCAATGTACGCTTATCAAGCACGGCATCTATCGCCATATCCGTCATCCGATGTATACGTCGGTGATGGTGATGGGCGGAGGCGTCGCACTCCTTCGCAACGATACGGTTATGTGGGCGATGTGGGCGGCATTGGTGTCGGTACTGATACTCAAAGCGAAGCGCGAGGAGCGTTTGTGGTCGGAGCGCGACGCATGTTATCGCGACTATATGTGCCAAAGCAAACGCTTTATACCCTATATTTTCTAATATGAGGACAATATGATGATCGATACCCCACTCGGATACCTTGCCGCACTACTCGTAATTTCCATTGTTGTGCTTAATGCGGAAAAACGT
>JALVPA010000125.1 GCA_027026055.1 Campylobacteraceae bacterium
TGGCGGAGCGGACCTTTCCGGTATCGTAAGCCGCCTTAGCGAAGGAGGGCTCGGAGAAGTCGTTTCGAGTTGGATAGGAAACGGCGAGAACCTTCCGATAGATGCCGATACGATTACCGATTTGCTCGGAAGCGAGAAGATAAGCGAGTTCGCCTCTCGTCTCGGTATCGGCGAAGAGAGTGCCGGTAGAGCCCTTGCCGATGCACTTCCCAACATCGTCGATCAAGCTACAAATGCCGATGAAGGATTGCTCGGCAATCTTCTCGAAAGTGTGGGTGGCGTCGACGGTGCGATGGATATGATGAAAAAGTTTTTCGGCTGATGCCTTCGAAGGTGTCTTGCCGAGTCTGAAAAATATGTCGATTTGACATAATCCGCTTTTTTACTTCTTTTTATGTGATAGACTACATTTATGACATTATTTTTCGTTCGGATTCTTTTTTTCTGGTGTGTTGCTATCGTGCTGTACGCCGATGCGTTTAAAGTGGCGAGTTACAATGTGGAGAATCTTTTCGACGAGGTGTACGACGGCACGGAATATCCCGAATTTATCCCTACAAAACATGGATGGAGTCGACAAAAGGTTGATAAAAAGCTTCAACACGTTACGGAGGTTTTGTGTGATCTCGATGCCGATATCGTTGCGCTTCAAGAGATTGAAAACAGCCGTATTTTCGAACGCCTTCGCCGCAAACTCGAGCGTGTCGGATGCGGATATCGTTACGGTGTTGCAACCAATCGACGCGATACGCCGATAGAGTTGGCGTTTTTATCGCGTTTTCCCATTGTCAAAAGTCGTCAATTGCGTGTCGGCTATGCCGCCGGGGTACGTCCGATTTTCGAAATAACGGTAAAAATAGGCTCTCATTCGCTCTTACTTTTCAACAATCATTGGAAATCCAAAAGCAGAGATGGTAAAGAAAGCAGACGTATCGCGTATGCCAAGCGTTTGAAACGAAGATTGGACGCATTGCCACCGCAAACGGAGTATATCGTGCTTGGGGATTTCAATACGGCACTTGACGCTTATCTTTATTTGCCAAAACGTATCGACGATACGTCGGGACGGACGGGACTTTACGATATTTTGAAAACGACAATAAACGATCGTCCCGTCGACGAGGCGACGATACGCGGTAGCAAAGTGCATGACGGCAGTTTGTTGTACGATTTGTGGTACGAACTAAGCGCTAAAATGCGTTGGAGCCACGCCTTTTACGGTAAAAAAGAGGCGCTTGATCATATCTTGTTGCCCTCTTCGATGTTTGACGGTAAGGGGATAGATTATCGTAACGATTCGTTCGGCGTTTTCAAACGCCCTTATCTCTTTACGCGAAAAGGCGCGATCAAATCGTGGAGGCAAGAGGAAGGATACTCCGATCATTTGCCGATTTACGCCTATTTCGATACCCGCCCCTATCGTCCGTCGATGATGGAAAAAAGGGTGGATCCCGAGTATCTTTCCATCGATGCTCTTTATAATAAAAAAAGATTGCAAAGGCCGGTGATTTTAAAAGATGTCGTCGTTATTTTGAAGCGTGGGCGGTACGCCATTGTGAAACAATCGCCCGAAGGACGCGGTATTTTTCTTTACCGTTGTGTCGACGGACTTGAAGAGGGTGGGCGTTACGATTTGTTCGTAGAGGCGATAGGTGACTACAAAGGCTTGAAAGAGATTACCGATGCGGTACCTTTGCGCCGTCTCGGAAACATATCGTTGTCGCCCTATTACGCGTTGTTCGAGTCGATTGAGAAGTTGCGTCAAAACGAAGTGATTCGCAATGTCGTCGGTATCTATCGCAACGGAAAATTGTTTACGAAAAAAGGTGCGATTCCGCTCTATTTTAAAAATCGTGCGCTTAAACCCCCCGAAGGAAGTCGACTCAAGTTGTATTATGCACACGTAGGGTATTATAAACGTTTACAATTGGTGGTTTACAACCGTAAAGATTTTACGATTTTGGAGTGAGAAGATGGCCTATTACAGTTGGGTTTTAGCGTTTCACGTGATGAGTTTCGTCAGTTGGATGGCGGCGCTTTTTTATCTGCCGAGACTCTTTATTTATCATAGGGAAAATGCGGATACGAAAGCGTTTACCGACGTAGTTGAAGTACAAGAGTATAAACTGATGAAATATATCGGCGTACCCGCCATGTGGGCGACGATACTCAGCGGTGGTACGATGTTGTGGCTCAATAGCGGATTGCTTCACGGCGGCGGATGGATGCATGCGAAACTCTTTTTTGCCGCGTTGTTGATCGGGTATCATTTTTCGTTGGAGAAGATCAGACGTGTGATGAAAGAGAATCCACATTTCAAAACAAGCAAATGGCTGCGCGTCTATAACGAAGTACCGACATTGCTGATGATAGGTATCGTGATAATGGTAGTGGTGCGTCCCTTTTGATACGCAAAGCTAAAAGTTCTTTGTGATATAATCGTCATAATGTATCAGAAACCATAAAAAGGAATAACGATGGAACTTCCCGCTTTGAAATTACCGGAGATTCATTTGCCTTTCGAGGTACCCGTATTGCTGCATCCGCCAATCGATCATTTCGCGATTGCGATTCCGGTATTGGTGTTGTTGATCGAGATCGTCAATCTGATAGCCAAAAAGCGCGCGATAGGGTTTGTCGCTTTCTTTTTGCTTTTGGTGGGTACGATAGCCGCCGTAGCCGCATATTATACGGGGACCGTCGACGGTAAGGAGGCGTTTGACGCGTTGACGCAAGAGGGACAAGCGGAGTTGAAAGAACATAAGTTGTTGGGTACCTATTTGATGTTGGCATCGGGTGTGGTACTTGTTTTCAAACTGCTCTCTTCGATGATACAGCGCGGGCTGATGAAGGCCGTTTATTTGCTGGTACTGATCGTTTTTATCGCCGGTATTCTCAAGCAAGGTAAAGACGGCGGAGAATTGGTCTACAAATACGGCGCCAATATCGAACGTGTCGCCGACTTGGACGGCGAACTTTTCGATGCAAAAGAGGAACTTGACGAAGCCAATGAAGCGTTGAAAGCGGCCAAAGAAGAGGCTGCCAAAGTGATGGAAAAGGCACAAAAAGAGGACCGAAAGATTAAAGCACTCGAGAAAGAGGCTATCGAAGAAAATGTTGTCTCAAGTGTGAACGAAACAAAAGAAGCCGTTATAGATTTGCAAAAAAACGTGACGACGGAGCAAGAAACTTCGTCGACAAACGAGGAAGAGGTGCCTTCTCAAGCTGAAGAGATCGCCGCACCTCAGGCGGAATAAAAATCTTTTTCTAAATCAACAAGCCGCTTGATGATATTTTTTATCAAACGGCATTGTTTGTCTTCTTCTTTGTAACCTCACAATTTTTTTCTATACAATGCTTTTTTATACTTCTTTGTGATATTGTACCTACTTTTTTCAAGTATAATTAATACTATGTTTGATGGGACAACGATACGCAAGGATAATACCATGAGGTTTTTTCGAACTATGACGGCCGGTTTGGGTGCGCTTTTTGCCATGCATCATTCCACGCTTGCGGCACAAGAGCTAAAGAGTGTAGGGGAGGCGGTGAATATGGCGGGGAAGCAACGAATGTATACGCAACGGATGCTGAAAGATTACGCGATGATAGGGATGCATAATACCTTCGGCAATCCTGAGGGTGACTTGAAAAGAGTGACGGCGTCGTTCGAAGAGCACCTGCAAGCGCTCGAGGCCTATGCCAAAGAGGCGGAGATAAAAGAGAGTTTGCAAGAGGTACGGCGGATATGGAGCGAGACGAAACCGATATTGGAGGCGACACCAAAAGTTTCCGAAGCGTCGAAATTGCAAGAGAAGCTGGATGCACTGCTCAAAGCTTCGGACGATGCGACGAAACGTATCGCGGAGCGTTCTGGAAAAAAAGAGGCCGAAATCGTTAATATCGCGGGGCGGCAGAGAATGCTGTCACAACGAATGGCGAGCTTGTATATGCTGAAAGTGTGGGGGATAGACGATCCCAAATTTAAAGAGAAACTCGATAAGGCGATGAAGGCGTTTAAAACGTCGCACGAACGCTTGAAAAAAGCGCCGCAAAACGACGAGGAGATTCGAAAAAGATTAAAGAAAGTGGAACGGGCGTTTTTCTTTTTTGAAATGATGAACCGCTCCGAATCGAAATATGTACCGAGCTTGATTTACAAAAAATCGAACGATATTCTCAAAACGATGGATGAGGTGACACGACGCTATGTCGAAAAAGAGACACACTAAAAGGAGAGAACGAGATGAAAAGAGCAATGCAAAGCGTAATGACGGCTACAATAATAACGATGATAAGCGGTGCGACAACCGTTTTTGTCCATGCGGAGGCGACACCGGCAACGAATAAAGCGGCGATAGCCGATATCGTCAAATTGATAGATGTGGCGGGGAAACAACGGATGCTTTCGCAACGTATCGCGAAAGATTATCTTTATATCGGTGAAAAGGTGGCGGTGTCCAAAGCGAAAAAAGAGCTGAAAGCTTCGCTTGACGAGATGGTCAAAGACCATAAAATCTTGGTGGATTCCATCAACGATCCAGAGATAACCAATTTGCTTTCCTTTGTCGAACTGAGTATGGAAGATTTTAAAGCGACGGCGAACGAGCCGTTTAATCTCGATAATGCCCAGTTGATTATCGACTTGAGCGAATCGATGCTGGAAGGGAGTCAGTATGTGGTCGATTCGCTGAAGAATAAAGTGAAAGTTAAAGAGTCCACCGTGGTGGGTAAAGCGGGAAAGCAACGGATGCTTGCCCAGCGTATCGCCAAATACTATATCGCCTATCAAGCGGGTATCAAAGATAAAAACACGGTCGATCAGATGAAAGCGGCGGTCAAAGCGTTCGACGAGGCGCATAAAGCGCTGATGACCAATTCGGACAACACGCCGGAAATCAATCGACGCTTGAAAGAGATAGATAGGTTATGGAAAATCGTTTATAAATTCTACCTCAATATCGAAAAAGGAGGCTTGCCGCTTATCGTATTCAATACGACCGACGATATTACCCAAAAGATGAACAAAGTTACCAAGCTCTATGTCGATTTGTATAAATGATAAAAAAGGATGATCGCCATAAGCCCTAATAAGCATAGAAAACATTCCTTGTCCAATGTAAAACGATAGTCGAGGGTAGCGGCGCTTGCGAGTTGGAAGCGATTTTACGAAGTGTAGGCGGTCAGGGGTAATAGATCTTCGATAGGTAAAGCCCTTCGGCGGGAGCGAGGGTACGTATGAAGCACTCCTCTGCGTTTATTTGTTTTTGAAGCGCTTTTAACGAAAGATTGCCGTAAGCGGTTTGCATCGCCGCTTCTATCATCATTCTGACTTGGGCGCGTAAAAAACCGTTGGCGGTGACGGCTATAATGTGCTGTTTGCCGAAATGTTTGTACTCCGTTTTGAAAACGGTTCGGACGGTGGTAGTCGGATTCGATCCGCTTTTGTGAAAATAAAAAAAATCGTGCGTACCGATAAAAAGCGACAATGCTTTTTGAAGCATATCGATGTCGAACCCCGGAGCGTAATGGGCGATGTACGCTTGTATGTGCGGTGACGGTACGGATGTGGAGAATCGATAGATATAACGTCTTGCGTATGCGTCGTGTCGAGCGTGAAAGTTTGCGGAGACGCTTTCAAGCCGTTTGATACGGATATAGACGAGACGTTTGTCGAGTTCTCTATGTAGTTTTTCGATATCGAGGTGCCAGTAGCGAGGGATATCGAAGTGTATCGTCTGTCCCGTGGCGTGTACTCCTCTGTCGGTGCGTCCGCTGCCGATGACGGCACTGTCGATATGGAGTGCTCGCAATGCGTTTTCAAGTCGGCCTACAACCGTTTCATTCGTCGTTTTTTGTCGTTGAAATCCGTAAAAACGCGAGCCGTCGTAAGCGATGGTGGCTTTAAGACGCATTAAAAAAACCTTATCACCCGTTTTTTGAAAAAATAATATCCGATTCCAACGGCTGCGACGATAGCTACTCCGAGCCAAAAGAAATTTCCCCATCGCTCCAAAAAGGATGCCGTCATATAAAAAAGGAATGCGACGGAGAAGGTGATAAGAAAGCTGTGGGCGTTTTGATAGCGCGGATTGATAAGACTGAACGCGGAGATAATAAGTACCGACAAGATCGGCATCAAACTGATGAAAATAAAAAAGAGCATACGATGCATAATGGAGGTTTCCGTTTTCGCACGGCTCCAGTAAGCGACGATATCTTCGAAACGGAAAGGTTTGGCACGCTTGGTATCGAATACTTCCAACGACATATATCGGGCTTCTTGCAGTTTCTCCTTTGCGTAGGTATAGCCGTAGCCGTCGTTGAGTAGCAGCGAACTGACACCGTCGGTTTTTTGAGATCGTCCGTATTTGGATGCGAAAAATTGTTCGTTACTCATATCGGTACGATTGTAGATGACCAGGTCATGATAGGTGCCGTTATCGTCTTGAGATTTGACATAGATGTAATATTCGCCGAATTTTTGCCCTAATTTTCCGGGAATGATATTGAATTGCGCTTCGGAACGTTTCTCTTGTTTGAAAGATTTGTAAAGTTGTTTGCTCGTAGGCATGGCAAAAAAGGAGATAACCAGTAAAAAAATAGAAAAGAGTGCGGCAATAATAAAGAGAGTGCGTAAGAGTTTTTTCGACGGAAAACCGAGTGCATAGAGTGCGATCAATTCGTTGTCCGAAGAGAGTCTTAGCAGTACGTTGGTGAGTGCGGCGACGAAAGAGAGCGGTATCGTATAAAAGACAATATCGGGCACCGAATAACTAAAAAGCTTGAGAAGTTCGAAAAAAGTGATTTTGATTTGTGCCGTGAGTGCCGAGATTTTTACCAGATAGACGAGAGAGATGATAAGAAAAAAAGGAAGAAAGATGGTGAAAAACCCTTTGGCGAAGTGGGTGGTGAGATAGGATCTGATATCAACCATGAACGAGTCGCTCCAAAAATGCTTCGGCGTGTGTATCGTAAAGAAAGACTATCAACGTGGCCATCGTCAAAAAAGGTACGAAAGGCACGCCTTTTTCTCGAAAAAGTAACGCCGGGATCATTGCCAAAACAGCCGATAGAAAAATCGCTACAAAAAAGTTCGGAAAGCCCAATAGCGCACCCATTGTTCCCGCGACGATGACGTCCGCACCCCCCATCGCTTCTCTACCCGCGATTTTCGACGAAAGAAGGCCGACAAGATAGAGTCCTCCCGCAGCCATCGCCGCATCTATCGCAGCATCGATAAAATCGGGACGCACCAATGCGAAAAGAAGCGCGGCGAAATTAACACTGTCGGGTACCGCCATATACTCGAAATCGATCATCGTGAGCGCCAAGAGTGCGGCAAACGATGCCCAAACAAACGGCAAGTACCAGACTGCTCCGAGTTTGATATAAAGCAGTGCAAACAGAATACCGGACAAAAGTTCGACGATAGGATAGCGTGCTGAGATAGGCGCGTCGCAAAAGGCGCATTTGCCTTTGAGAAAAAGCCAAGAGAGTAGTGGGATGTTGTGGTACCATTTAAGCGGTGTATCGCAATGGGGACAGTGAGAGGCGGGAAAAGCGATATTTTCTCCTCTCGGTATTCTATGTATGACGACATTCAAAAAAGAGCCGACAAGCAGTCCTAATATAAAAGCGGCTACGGTAAAAAAGAGTTCGCCAAGCATACTATATCCCTCCGAAACGACGTTTTCGCGTCTTGAAATCTTCGATAATGGTGTCGAGCTCTTCCGCCGTGAAGTCGGGCCACAAGGTATCGGTAAACGTTAGTTCGGCATAGCTGATTTGCCAAAGCAAAAAATTGGAGAGTCGCTGTTCTCCGCTGGTGCGGATCAACAAATCCACATCGCCGTAAGGGGTTTGCAACGCTTGCGTGATATTTTCTTCCGTGAGAGGTTCATCGCGGTTGCAAAGTTTCTTGACGGCACGGACGATTTCGGCGCGACCTCCGTAATTGAGAGCGAGTATTTGTGTCAAGGAACGATGCGTTTCGGTCGCTTCGACGGTCGCTTCGATGCGGTGACGAAGCGCTTTGGAAAAGGCGCCGGTGTCGCCGATGACTTGAAATTTGATGTCATATTTGCGATAGGTTTCCAATTCGTTTTTCAGATAGTTGTCGAGCAAACGCATCAAATAATCCACCTCGTATTTGGGGCGTTTCCAGTTTTCGGTGCTGAAGGCATAGAAGGTAACGGTTTCGATTTCGGGGTGTTCGGAACAGTATTTTGTGATGTCTCGAATCGTCTCCGCCCCTTTTTTATGTCCTTCGGTACGTCTAAGGCCGCGTTGTTGCGCCCATCTGCCGTTGCCGTCCATGATAAGAGCGAGATGTTTCAGTCGGTTTTCACTCACGTTCCAGCCTTCTCGCTTCGTCGAGGATATGGAGCGATAACGACAATTTGTCGGTGGGCGAAAGTGCGATACGCCGTCCCTCTTTGGTGATGAAGACGACGCTATGGATATCGCTGCCAAAGCTTTTGCTATCGGCGATATGGTTGTAGCAGACCGCATCGACGTTTTTGGTTTCGAGAAGCTTGTAGGCGTTCACTTCGCCCTTCTCGGCATCCGTTTCGGCTTTGAAGGCGACGGTTTTGAGCCCCTCTTTGTTCAGTGACGAAAGAATGTCGGATGTTTGCACCAGTTCCAAACACCACTCTTCGTCGAGCGTCTCTTTTTTGAGTTTACCTTTTTGAGGAAATTTCGGACGATAATCCGCCACGGCCGCCGCCATGAAAAGATAGGGTGTTTTCCGTACGACTTGCGGGGCTTCGGGCGTGTTCATGCTGGCTTTGGTGACGATCCCTTTTTTGGCGACGCGTACCGCATCGACGGTAAATTCCATCATCTCTTCGGCGCTTTCGACGTTAATCGTATAAACTTCGGAGGGCAGATTGTCGGTCTCTTTGGTGGTGATATAGCAGACATCCGCACCACGTAAAAAGAGTGCGGTCGCCAAAGCTTTACCCATTTTCCCCGAGGAGTAGTTGCTAAGATAACGTATGTCGTCAATCTTTTCTCTCGTGCCGCCGCCCGTGACGACGACACGACGTTGCGACCAAAAGTCGTCGCGAAGCAATGCCCTCGCACCGCGCCAAAATATCTCTTCGGCTTCCGCCAACGCTCCCATACCCTCTTCGTTGCACGCCAAACGTTTGGATTGGGGATCGACCACTTCGATATCGTTGACGCGTAGCATTTTGATACTGCCTTGGGTGTAGTGATTGGCAAGCATGCGGGTATTGGCGGCGGGAGCGACGATCATCGTTTTGTCGAAAGCGAGCGCCGTTTGCAATAAGATATTGTCGGCAATACCCTTGGAGAGTTTGTTGAGCGTGTTGGCAGTGGCGGGAGCAATGATAAAGATATCGGCCTTTTTGCCCGTGTCTATATGGTTAAGCGTACCGCTCCAGCTTTCGCTACGTTCGGTCAGTACCGGATTGCGCGTCAAGGCTTCGAAGGTAAGGGAGCCGACGAAGCGTTCGGCGGAGGGTGTCATGACGATATGGACATCGGCGCCCGCTTTGACGAAGAGCCGCGCGATTTCGCACGCTTTGTACGCCGAGATACTTCCCGTCACACCCAAGAGTACCGTTTTGCTTTGAAGATCGGGGAGTGTCACTGTACGCCTCCGAAAAATTTGCGAAAAAAGCCCGCCACGGTTTTAAGCGGCGTACGACTGATCGCCAATGCGCCGCTTCGGATGTCCTTGGTGACGGTCGTACCCGCCGCCACAAGCACTTCGTCTTCTATCGTCACGGGTGCAACGAGTTGGCTGTCGCTGCCGACAAAGACATTTTTGCCGATACGCGTTTTGTATTTGGCTTTGCCGTCGTAATTGCAGGTGATGACGCCCGCGCCGATATTGGTGCCTTCGTCGATTTCGCTGTCGCCGAGGTAGCTGAGGTGTCCCGCTTTGACCCCTTTGAGTGTCGACTTTTTGACTTCGACGAAGTTGCCGATATGGGTCTTTTCGAGATACGAACCGGGACGCAAATGTGCCATCGGCCCCGCATCCGAGTCGATCATCGTACTCTCTTCTATGACGCTGTGCGCCTTGATATGCGAGCGTACGATACGGCACGCGCCTTCGATCGTAACGCCGTTTTCGAGGATACATTCGCCTTCGAACACGGCGCGTGCGTCGATATAGACGGTCTCGGGCATGCGTATGCGCACCCCTTCTTGCATCCATCGGCGTTTGATACGCGCTTGCATGATCGCTTCGGCATCGGCAAGATCGGCTTTGGAGTTGACCCCTTTGAAAAGCGCCTCTTCGACAAAGACGGGAACGACGTGTTTGCCTTCGTCAACCGCCATTTTGACAATATCGGTGAGGTAGTACTCTTTTTGGGTGTTGTCGTTGCGCAGTTGCGGAATATAGCGTCGTAAAAGTGCCGTATCGACGGCATAGACACCGGCATTAACCGTATCGACGCACAATTGCGCTTCGTTGCAATCCTTTTGCTCGACGATCTCTTTGACCTCTCCCTCTTCGATGATGACGCGACCGTAACCGTCCGGGTTTTCGAGTTTGATGACGGACATAGCGATGTCGGCGTCGGGTTCGACGAGTCGGTGCAACGCTTCGGGGGTGACCAGCGGCATGTCTCCGTTGAGGATGAGCGTGCGCGCGTGTTTGGGTTCGATCCCGCGTAGTGCGCCTCCGGTACCGGGATAGTTTTCGGCGTCTTGCAGATGAAACGCGATATTGTCGTAATGCGCTTCGATCGCTTCGCGAACGGCATCCGCGCGGTGATAGAGAACAACGGTGATATCGTCGCTCAGTGCCCGGGCGGCTTCGACGATATGAAAAAGCATCGGTTTGCCGCTGATTTCGTGCAACACTTTGGGCGTATCGGATTTCATTCTTGTGCCTTGACCTGCGGCAAGGATAACGACTGAGACGGACATCGTATCGACCTTTCGTAGATATCTTGTTAGTGCGATTATACCCAATCGCGATTTAATGTTGTCGTCAAGTTGTCGAGGATTTGGGTACAATTGCAAAAAACGATTGAGAGAGGATCGACGTGCAGTGCAAACATTTCGGTAGTTGCGGTTCGTGTACGCTTTATGCGCTCGGATACGAAGAACAGTTGCGACGAAAAAAAGAGAAAGTCGCTTCGTTACTCGCTCCTTTTTACGATGGCGATTTAACGATTTACGACTCGCCGAGAGAGGCGTATCGCGCGCGTGCGGAGTTTCGTATATGGCACGAGGATGAGCGATGCTTTTATGTAATGGGCAGCGCTACGGACAAAAAGCGCGCGATTCGTATCGAGGAGTGTCCCAAGGTCATCGCGCCGATAGCGGATCGGATGTGGCGATTGCTTGAGGAGATCAACGTTTCGCCACAGGTACTTAAACCGAAGCTTTTCGGCGTGGAGTTTTTGGCAACCACAACCGACGAGTGTCTGGTGACCATGCTTTACCACCGCAAACTTGATACGGCGTGGGAAGAGGAGGCAAAGGCACTGGAGAGATTGCTTTCGTGTAAAGTGATGGGACGTAGTCGTAAACAAAAGGTAGTGCTTTCGGACGAATTTGTGGACGAAACATTGACGGTTCGAGGCAAAAATATGCATTATCGACAATATGAAGGCGGCTTTACTCAGCCCAATCCCTACGTCAATACGAAAATGATAACGTGGGCATGCGAAAAAGCCGAACGTGTAGGAGAGGGGGATTTGCTTGAAGCCTATTGCGGCTTGGGGAATTTCACGATACCGCTTTCGTACTATTTCGACAAAGTGTTGGCGACGGAGATCAGCAAACGTTCCATCCGTGCCGCCGAAGAGAATTGCCGTCTTAATGGGGCGGGGAATATACGATTCGTGCGTATGGCCTCCGAAGAGATGGTAGAAGCGTTGCAAGGAACGCGTCGTTTTAAGCGTATGGAAGGAATCGATTTGGAAACGTATCGATTTTCGACGGTGCTTGTCGATCCGCCGCGTGCGGGGTTGGATGAATCGACGCGTACGTTGGTTTCCGATATCTCTCATATTCTTTATATTTCGTGCAATCCCGAAACTTTAGCACGTGATTTGCATACGTTGAGCGAGACACATCGTGTCGTCGATGTGGCGATTTTCGATCAATTTCCTTATACGGAGCATATCGAAAGCGGAGTGTTTCTTAAACGGCTGTAGTGGAAAATAGTTATTATTTAAGGAAAATTATCATAAAATTTCTTATCCAATAAATTGAAGGAGGATATGATGAAATTGTTTTCATGGGTAGCGGCACTTTCTATCGCCGCGGTTACGACACTTAACGCTACGGATGCTATGGCGGATAGTTTGATACAAAAGGCGAAAAATGCGGGATTGACGCCGATTCCTGCGGATAAATCCGCACTACAAAAGCTGATCGACCCCAAAGGGATTGTCACACCCGAACGCGTAGCGTTGGG
>JALVPA010000126.1 GCA_027026055.1 Campylobacteraceae bacterium
CTCCTACAGCCAGTACTACGCCACGCTGCTCAAGTGGTTCGGCGTGAGCGACGAGGAGCTCTCGTCCATATTGCCGGAGCTTGAGAACTATCAGGATACCGACAAAGATCTTGGATTTATGGGATAAGAGTACAAGCTTTAAGCTTTTTTGAGTGATTCGAGCCGTTCGATACGCGTTTCGGTACTTGGGTGGGTGCTAAAAAGCTCGCGCATCGAAAACTCTTTGCCCGTAAAGGGATTGATGATAAACATGTGCGCCGTTTGCGGATCGGCTTCCGGCATACTCATGCGACGCGCGTAAGCGTCGAGTTTTGCCAATGCCGATTGAAGCCATTCGGGGTGTCCCGTCAAACGCGCCGCTCCCTCGTCGGCAAGAAATTCGCGGTTGCGACTCACGCTCATTTGAATGATTGTCGCCACGAGCGGCATAACGATCATGAGTATCAGCATCACGATAGGGTTGGGACGGTCTCTGTCGCCGCCGCCGAAAAACATGCCGAAATTTGCCAGCATCGCAATCGCGCCCGCGATGGTCGCGGCGACGGTGCCGATGAGCATATCATAGTGTCTGATATGACTTAGTTCGTGCGCGACGACCGCTTCGACTTCGTGTTCGTCGAGTAGCTCCAGCAATCCTTCCGTCACCGCTACGGCGGCATGCTCGTAGTCGCGTCCCGTCGCAAAGGCATTGGGCTGCTCTTCGGGAATGATATAGAGCTTGGGCATCGGCAATCCCGCACGTTGCGTCAAGCGCTCGACGATCTCGTAAAGCCCGCTTGCATGAGCTCTGTCGACCGGTATGGCGTGATAATGATTCAAAACCGCCTGATCGCTGTAATAGTAGGCATAAAAGTTCATACCGGCCGCGGCGATAAAGGCGACGATCATTCCCGTTTTACCGGCGATCATACCGCCGAACCATATAAAAAGTAGTGTCAATCCTATCATTAAGGCATAGGTTTTAAACTGTTCCATGCGTACTATTGCGCCTCCTTTTTTTAGAGATTATAACGTGATTTTTTTACCGATAGTAAATATAGAGTTAAAAGATCACGATTTTCTATATAAAATAAATTCGGTAACGATTATGATAATTTTGAAAAAAGACGATAAAATAATGCCATAAAGGAATTGTTTTGGAGGAATAAAAAATGCAAAAAAGGATTTTGATTGTCGACGATGTAAACTTCAACATCGATTTCGAATCCAAATTGATCAGCAACTTGGCGGTATCGTTGAAGATTCCTATCAAAGTGGAAGAAGCGCACTCCGTGGAAGAAGCAAAGATCATGATCGACGAAAACGAACCGTACGATGCAATGATCATCGATATGAATCTCCCCGACGGGAGTGGTGTGGAGATTGCCAAGTATGCGCGTGAGCGAAATAGAAAGATACGATTGGCGGCTTTAACGATATACCCCAACGAATATGAAGATCAACGAGCCCATTTCGATCTTTTTATGAAAAAACCGATTATGATGGAATCGTTTAAACAAAATTTAATACGATTGCTTCAATTATAGAAATATATAAAAGAAAGAGTGGGGAAAATGTAAGGGGGGGGAGAAAAGTTATAACGCTTTCTTGTCATCACATAACGATAAATACCGAACAATTGTAAGACTTTTCTTACAGACATATCGATGCCGATTTTGTTAAAATCGTTCAACAAAACTATTTTGCTGAAAAGTAATTACAAAAATGGGAAGTACAATGGGAAATGGAAATTTGGAGAAATTGATTGAACAACTGGGAGATATCCATGTCTTGTATATAGAGGATACTCCCGATATCCAATGTAATATGGTCGAACTTCTCAATATCTATTTTCCGAATGTAGACGTGGCTTCGGACGGAGAGGCAGGGATACGAAAGTATCGTTCTTTTTATGAAAAACATGCTCTCTTTTACGATTTGATATTGACTGATATAAATATGCCGAAAATGAACGGTTTGGAAATGATCAGACAAATAAAAGAGATCAACGATCGACAACTTTTCGTAGTGATGTCCGCACATAACGAAACCAATTATCTCTTGGAAATGATCGATTTGGAAGTAGCACACTATATTTTAAAGCCCATAGATATCACGCGTTTCGAAAAAGTGATGGGACATGCGTTGGAAATATTGTTACAGCGTCGCAATTATCATAAAATGACGGAAGAGTTGGCGCGTTCGAAACGTTTAGCCGAAGAAGCCACGGCGCAGAAAAGTAGGTTTTTGGCAAATATGTCGCATGAGATACGTACGCCACTCAATGCCATTACCGGTTTTATCGCTTTGCTTGAAAACGATGAAGCCGACCCGACCAAACAAAAATATCTCAAGATCATAAAAAACGCTTCCGAGTCGTTGTTACAAATCATCAACGATATTCTCGACCTTTCGAAAATCGAAAGCGGAAAACTCAAAATTCAGCCGGATACGTTCAATCCTTACGACGACTTGATAGTGATCGCCGAACTGTTTCAAGCGAAGGCGGCGGAGAAGAATATCCAATTTCAAATCAGATACAATACGAATATGCCCGAAACACTTTACGGCGACGTACTTCGTATCAAGCAAATTTTTTCGAATCTTCTTTCCAATGCAATCAAGTTCACCCCGGAAGGTTCCAAAGTGAAGTGTGTCGTCTGGTATAAAAACGGTATGTTAAATATTCGTGTAAAAGATTACGGTATCGGTATCAGCAAAGAGAAACAAGAGACGATATTCAAACCGTTTGTCCAGGCGGACGCATCAACGGAGCGGGTATACGGCGGGACAGGTTTGGGACTCACTATCAGTATGGAACTCGCCAAGATGTTGGGCGGCGATCTGACACTCGAAAGCGAAGAGGGACGCGGTAGTGTCTTTACATTGTCGATCCCGATACCGGAAGGAAAGTCCGAAGTAAAGGAGAAAGAAACGCTTCATACTTCGTTGAAAGGTCATGTGCTGATTGTCGAGGATTACGAAGCGAACAGAATGTTACTTTCTATTATGCTGGACAATCTGGGATTGACGTATGACATGGCATATGACGGTATCGAAGCGATCGAAAAATTTCGGGAAGGAAAGTACGACGTCATTTTAATGGATGAAAACATGCCTCGCATGGGCGGTATGGAAGCAATGAAAGAGATAGTGAAAATCGAACATGAAAAACATTTGCCGCATACGCCTATCGTATCGTTGACGGCTAACGCTTTACAAGGAGACAGAGAACGTTTTTTGGAAGCGGGTTTCGACGACTATTTGAGCAAACCGATCGATCCCGAAACTTTGTCACGTTCTTTGAGCAAATTTTTGGGTAATTAGCATCTATGAAGAAAAAAGTTCGTACGCCAATCGCAACAATTGCGAAACGGAAGAGAGGGAAAACTTTTCTTTGATACGTAGTTTGTAAGTCGAGACGGTTTTCGGACTAATACCCATTGTTTCGGCTATCTCTTTGGAACTTTTTCCTTTCGAAAGAAGCTTTATTACCTCGAGCTCTCGTTTGGAAAGTAAAGCGATCAACGCGTTGTTCTCTTTGGAAAATGTTAGCCCGTAAGGCAGTCGTTCTCGTAACGTTTTACTGATATAATGTTTACCGCTTGCTACGGTTTTTACGGCTTCGATCAGTTCCTCCGAAACAACGGCTTTATTGAGATAACCAAGTATGCCTTTTTTAAAAGCATGCACGGCATAAAGTTCTTCGGGATGGGCGCTTAAAACCAAAATAGGTAGCGTGGGATGAAATCGTGTGACATTTTCGATGGTTTCCATACAGTCGCTATCTTCCAAAAAGAGGTCCATGATCAAGATGTCGGGTTCGTTTGTTTCCAATAACTCTACGAGTGTTCGATAGTTTTGTGCCTCGAAAACTATCTCCATCGACATGTTGCTTTCGATGATCATACGCAAACCGGTTCGAATAAGTTCATGGTCGTCTACGATAGCTATTTTTATCATCGCTACACGGCTCCTCTCTCATAAATCCTACTATAGTTTTACTTTTACATTGTTGTGATTATTTTTCGATTCAAGAGCAATTATTGTACAATAGGAGAGAACGAGAAACGGAGGGCATTTTTAAATGTTTAAGTTGATAGAAGAGAGTTTGGACATCGCGGTAAAAAAGTTCAAAGGTTTCGGTTTTAGCGACGAACAGATCGAACAATTGTTGGCATCGGGGAAACGCGACTTGGAAAAAGAGACGGAAAAGTTGCGCGAAACTCTGATGAACGACCCGATAGATATGGAGGCGCTTAGCG
>JALVPA010000127.1 GCA_027026055.1 Campylobacteraceae bacterium
ATCTCGACGATCGGGCACGAGTTCGGGCATATCCTTTGGATCGACAGCGATACCGAAGCGACGATGAATGTAAGTGGACAGTTTAAAAATATCGAAGAGTTCAAAGCCACCAACGGCGGCTTGGTCGCCTTTTTTCACGATGAAGAAGAGAGCCTTAAGGAGTATCTCGTCGATGATTTGGTGAGTCGTGCCGTCGGATTGATGGCGTGGCGCAAAGTGGGCGAGGTTTTGCCCTACTATTGCGAGGGGATTATCCATCTTGAGTTGCTCTATGCATCGCAACTGATTAGGTTTGAAGGTGGCAGGGTGCGAATCGATTATGATCGTTACGAGGCGATGAAGGCGCATTATCTCGATGCCTACGAAGCCTTGGCGCGTCACTATATCGCCAAAGCCGACGCTAACGAGTATCTGAGCCGTTACGCCGTCAAAGAAAACGGTATCTATCTGCCCGCAGCCCCTGCCGTACGCGACTTCGTCGAGCACTACTATGCGCGCTACCAAGTGATCGGACGCGAGACGATTACCTTGTAAACATGATCATCGAACCGCATAACCGGTTAACACGTTAAGATAACTAAATTATACGCTCCGGCGATAAAGACCTTTACAACGTTTTTCGTCTAGGCGAATATATTCCGAAAGCGTTTTGCAAAAGTCGGAATAGCAAACATAATTTTTGGTACCGACTTTGTCGCTGTTTTTAAGTTGTAATCGGAGATAATCTTTTTTTTCGTGTAACAAAAACACAATACCGCAATAAAAAAACCCTCTTTTGTTCAATATTTTGACAACCTTGTTAATGCGAGGAATTTCTTCAAGAGAGATGTCGGCATAGATCATATCGCAATGTTTGGCACGAAGTTGTTCGACCAACAATAAAAACTTTTGTTTAAAATCTTTACCGTATTTGTCTATCCGAATTGTAGCGACATTCGTTGGCGGGTCGAACGTATAATGTAAAAAAAGATGTTTTTGTGGATTTTTTTCGTGTTTTGTCTTTTTTTTCCATGAAATTCGGGCATTTTCATATGTTTTGATAATCTGTTTTTTGTAAATTTTCGGTAGATAAAGTGATTTTTGAAAACGATTAAAAAATTTATAGCCGATGAGAACGGCACCTCGTTTTTGCATTTTTGTCAATTCGTTATTTTCGATCGTGATATCGGCGGGAGTTTTTCCAAGCATTAGGGCGCTTTCGTAAAAGCCGTGTTTGAGGTTGCTTTTTTGGCTGAAAATATGATACATGATCGCTTCTCCGAAAACCGCATCGAGATTCACTTCTTTCGCTTTTTGCAAAATACGTTCCATCATACGATTCATGATGCCTTTTCCTTGGAAAAGCGGATCAACGACGACGATACCGATTTCCGCAATAGTGGATTCCGGTATTAAAACAAATGCGAAATGTCCGACGATCTTCCCTTCGCTTTCGGCAACGACGGAATAAAATTTTTTACCGTGCTGGGCTGCGATTTTTTGCGGATAGTAAAATGTGTCTTTAATATAACTGTGACCGTAATTTCGATAAATGAGACGCGAAATACCTTCCTCGTCACCTTCGCGAAAATCTCTTACGATGACGGGCGTTTTAGGAGCTATTGCGTTACGGTTTGCAAAGTGTGTTTCTTTGTCTGCGTCGTTTTTTTCTTTTTGTATAGGACGAGACGCATACTTGAGAACGATAAATTTTTTTCCTTCTTTACCGAGGTTTTTATATTCGAAACGATCCGTCAATCGATAGATACGGTTAAATCCTTTGGAAGCGTTGGGATCAAGCGGTACACTTTTGTGTTTTTTACCGGACATAGGTATGCCCCAATCGTGTACGTCGATGCGTACGCCCGTTTCGAAAGGGTGAATGGAAACTTCGATATAGCCGTTTTTCCCGGCATATGCATGTTCGATTGCGTTCGCTACCAATTCTCTTGTCGCTTCTATCAGCGCTTCGGTATCTTGCTTGCTGAATGTCGAAATGTCTCCGATATCCTTGATGGCATCGCGGATTAGTTTAAAATAGCTGTATTTCGACGGGATCTTTATGACAATACTATCGTGCATGTTTGTCCTTTTTCGATAAAAATGCTAAAGCGCTTGCCGCCATGATTTTCATTCCGACTTGTAAAGCATCGTCGTCGACGTCAAAACGACTGTTATGTTGAGAAACGCAGGTTTTTTTGTCTTCATTGCATGTACCGAGTCTGAAAAAGGCGCCGGGAACCAGTTTGAGGTACTCGGAGAAGTCCTCTCCACCCATTACGGGATCTTGAAGATCGATACAGTTTTCTTCCCCGACGATCTTTTTGGCTTCGTTGACAACGATGTCGACCATGGCATCGTCATTGATTAGTTCCGGTTGACCGAATTCATAGGCAAATGCGTAAGAAGCACCCATCGACTTGGAGATACCTTTTATCGATGCTTCCATCATTTCGGGAATGGATTTGCGTATGGCTTCGTTGATGGTGCGCACTGTTCCTTTTAGTAGTACGTGATCGCAAATGACATTGGGAGCGCTTCCCCCTTCGATCGTACCTAAAGAGATAACGGCGGGGTGGAGAGGATCTATTCTTCGAGAGACGATATGATTGAGAGAATTTACGATCATGGAAGTGACCAAAATGGCGTCGACTCCTTCATGCGGTCTCGCTCCGTGAGCCGATTTACCGAAAACTTCTATGGAAAACACGTCGGCCGATGCCATCATAACCCCGTATTTATAACCTATTTGTCCCGTACGCAAATAAGGATATGCATGTAGTCCGAAAATACCGTCTACGCCTTCAAGTGCTCCATCCGTGATCATTTCGAGACTACCCCCTTCTTTGCTCTCCTCGGAAGGTTGAAAGATGAAACGTATATTTCCCGGTAGTTTTTTTCTATGTTCCGCAAAAGCGATGGCCGCACCCAGGGCTATAGCCGTATGGCTGTCGTGTCCGCATGCATGCATAATGCCTTTTTCTTCGGAAGCGTAAGGCTTACCCGTTTGTTCTTCGATAGGAAGCGCATCCATATCGGCACGCAATGCAACGGTCGGTGCTCCTTCTTTCACTTGAAGATCGGCGATCAGACCGTAATGTTTGTCACTTTCGGTGATCGTATAGCCGTTTGCTTCCAAAATTCCTTTGACCAAATATTTGGTATGCTCTTCTTGCCCGGAGAGCTCCGGATGTCTGTGCAGATCGTGGCGAATGTCGATCACTCTTTCGTTAATCGCCTCTATCGTGTCGAAAAGTCTCTTTTTGAGCGCTTCCATCTTTTCTCTCCTTTATCACCGGAACAAACAATTTCTATCTAATTATATTATACACCTTTTTGGTGATAATAGTATTGGGTTGGATTTGCATAGATATCCCAATATGTGCTTTTTTGCTATGTAATGCATACCCGATTTTAAAAGCGTTTCTATCGGAAATCGCGATGTTTTCTCATAATGTGGCATTAGGGCATTCTAACTTCTTTTTGGATATAATCCTTTCGATTATGCCGTTGCGAAACGGCGACGAGAGGATGCGCGATGTTGTTGTTTACCCCCGGTCCCACGCCGGTTCCCGAATCGGTTAGAAATGCGATGTCGGAGCCGACGATTCATCACCGTACACCCGAATTCGAAGCGATTTTCGCCAAAGCGCGCAAAGCGCTCTTCGGATTGATGCGAACCGACGAGGTGGTTATGTTGGCATCCACCGGTACGGGTGCGATGGAAGCGGCGGTGACAAACCTGTGTCACCGCACGCTACTGAATGTCAATGCCGGCAAATTCGGTGAACGTTTCGGAAAAATCGCCCGCGCACACGGCTTGGGCAATGTCGAACTTACTTACGAGTGGGACACGCCCGCCACGGTCGAGGATGTGCTTGCCGCCCTCGAAGCGGATACGTCGATCGATGCGTTGGCGATTCAGATCAGCGAATCGGCGGGCGGACTTCGTCATCCCGTCGAAGAGATTGCCGAAGCGGTCAAAACGGTACGTCCCGACGTCATGATCATTGCCGACGGCATTACGGCGGTTGGTGTGGAGCCGATCGATACGACGCATATCGATGCACTGATTGCGGGAAGTCAAAAGGCGTTGATGCTGCCTCCCGGTTTGGCGATGCTCGGTTTGAGCGAGGCGGCGGTAGCCAAGATAGGCGAGGGCAAAGGGTTTTATTTCAATCTGGCGAGCGAAATCGAAAAACAGCGCCGAAACACGACCGCTTATACCGCCGCAACGACA
>JALVPA010000128.1 GCA_027026055.1 Campylobacteraceae bacterium
TTGTTCTACCGTGTCATCTCCGGTATGTACAACGACATCATCCTAAAAAAGCAAGCCGCCGAAGCGATGGCGCAACAACAAACAATTTTGCATACCATCAACGAAATCGCCTACAGCTTTTTGCAGCAGCCGGACTGGGAAAAAACGCTTTATGCGCAAATGCAGCGTCTCAAAGAAGCAACGGAGACATCCGCCGTATTTATCTACGAAAACCGTTTCGAAACCGAAAATCCCGTCGCTTCACTGAAACTCTCTATCAACGATAACCGCCGTCTCAAACCCAAACGAACGATTCATTACAAAAACGATCGGCTGATGCGCTGGAAACACAAACTCGAAAAAGGAAAAGCGATCAACGATGCGTTGTTTTCCTGCGACCGTTCCAAGCAACGTTTTTTAAAGATGTTCGGTATCGAGTGCGTCCTCGTCTTTCCCATTTTCGTTCAAAACGAATGGTGGGGATTTCTCGGTATCGGCAACGTCTCCGACAGACCCGTATTGCCCTCGAATATCGAAGTGCTTTCCACTGTCGCATCGGTCATCGGATCGGCCATAAACAACCGAAACAACATCCTTTCGCTCAAACGCGCTTCCACCGTTTTCAAACATACGATGGACGGGGTATTGATCACCGATAAACGCAACCGTATCATCGATGTCAACCGATCGTTTGAAACGATCACCGGGTATAGTATCGACGAAATCGGAGGCAAAGACCCCAAAATCCTCAAATCGGGTACGCATGACAAACATTCTTACCGTATGATGTGGGATAGTTTGATCGAAAAAGGCTGCTGGCAAGGCGAAATCGTCAATCGTAAAAAAACGGAGAGATCTATATCGAATGGCTGAGCATCAACGCAATTCGGGATAAAAACGGTAACATCGAAAACTTTATCGGTATCTTCTCCGATGTCACGCATCAACGAAAAGATGCCAAATCTCACGCCTACTTCGCAACACACGACCCCTTAACCGGGCTCTCGAACAGATTGCCGTTCAACGATAGACTCGAACACGCTCTCTATCATGCAAAGAGATATGGAAAATGCTTTGCGGTTATCTTTTGCGATTTGGACAACTTCAAACCGATCAACGATACCTACGGACACGCAACAGGAGACAAAATCCTCAAAATCGTTGCAAACGCTTTGAAAAAGACGCTTAGAAAAGAGGATATGATTTGTCGATTCGGCGGAGACGAGTTCGTTATTATCGTCGAGGAACTCACACATTTCGACACGCTACAAAAAGTGATGGAAAAGATACGCCGTATTTTCGAAAAAAGTTTTTTTATCGACGGTCATCATTTGGAAGTGGGAATGAGCATCGGTGCAGCCGTATATCCCGACGACGGAGGCGATGCGCAAACATTGCTGAACCGTGCAAACGAAGCGATGTACCGCGCCAAAAAGAACGGTAAAAATCAAATCTGCTATTATCAAACCCGATCCGATGCGTTACTGTACGATCCCCTATGTTATTTAAAATTTTGCGTTATAAACGCTTCGATAGTCAGATAATAATCGGGGTCTTGCGAAATCGAACCGTGCCCTCGACCCGCAAAGCGACGCACGGTGAGCAAAGCGTGACGCAAACATCGTATCAACGCATCGCTTCGTTTTGCCGAAATAACCCGATCGTTTTCGGCGACAAGCACCAATGTCGGCGCTTGGATTTGCGGCGCCAATCGACATGAATCGAAACGATCTTTGACCAGATGCGAAACACCGGGAAGCGGATAGTGCTCCGCAGCGGTCGCGGCGATGCTATCGTACGGCGTGACAAGCACCAAGGCGCTCGGTTTGCGATGTACCGCGACATAAACCGCCACGCCCGTCCCCAGACTTCTCCCCACTACGGCGACGCGACGATGCTTCGAGGCTACATTATCGTACCAGACAAGTGCATCCGCGGTAAGCGTCGCTTCGCTCGGTTTTCCTTCGCTATGTCCGTAGCCGCGATACTCGGGGATATAGATCGTCGTATCGCGCAATACCGATTGCAACTCGCCTGCCACTTCCGCGGCATCTTCGGCATTGCCTCCGAAGTAGATCACGGCATTTGCTTTGCCGGGATGCAACATATAGGCATGCAAACGCACCCCATCTTTTTCAATGAAAATCGACGGATAATCCGCTTCTACCGGCGGTGTCGGACGATACAAAAGCGCGCGTTGTCTCACATAGAGATAAAGCATCGTCGAAAGATACGCCGCCGCTACCGTCGCCAATGCAATCACGAACCAACGCACGCGAGTATCTCCTTGGTACGAACGATATCCGCTTCGATCTGCTCTTTGAGCGCATCCAACGTATCGAACTTTCGATTTTCTCGCACGAAACGATGCCACTGTACTCCTATTTTCGTATGCTCCGTCACATCGCAATCTCGTTCCAGAAGGTGGGTCTCGACCGCGAAGCTGCCGTCTGTCGTGACGCGATGTCCCGTAAAAGTCACCGAGTCGTAAGCATATCCGTCGATGTAAGTGCGGGTGGCGTATACCCCTTCTTTGGGCAAGCGGTACCCCTCGGTACGCAGATTGATTGTAGGCACCAACGCTTTTTTGCCGAGTCCTTGTCCTTTGACCGCACGCCCCTCGATACGGTATGCGCGCCCCAAAAGCCGATTTGCCGTGACGATATCGCCCTTTTCGATCATAGCGCCGATTACGCGCGAATGGACGGAAATGCCATCAAGTAGGATTTCGGGAACCACCACAACCTCTTTGTCGAAAAGATATCGCAATCTCTCCGCATCCCCTTCTTTATTACGACCGAAATGAAAGTCGTATCCCACGACAATCTTTTCCAAATGCGGAAAGTGCTTCCGAAGCATCGCGACAAAATCCGCCGCACCAAGATCTTTGATCGTATCAAACAGATAGAAAAAAAGCGGTTTGTCGAGATATGCCGCACGTTTGTATCCCGGCGTCAAATATCCTCCGCCGCGCTCGATCGCCACCACCGCTTCGGCTTGCGCAATCAATGCTTGGTGTGCAAGATGAATCCCGTCAAAAGAGCCGATGGTAACGGAGCGGATGGTGTTGGTGTACATCAATTCTCTCCTTTGGGCTCTATGACACGCATAGAGAGATACATCGGCACAGTCAAACCTTTCTCGAAGGTGTTTACCTTAATAAACCCGTATCGTTCATAAAATGGTACGGCTTGCTCTTTGGCATCGACCACAACCCCGGTGCACCCGAATCTCTCTTTGAGTTCTTTCGCCTTGTCAAATGCAAAGCGAAGTAGCTTACTGCCGACACCGTGACCTTGAAAATGTTTATCAACTGCCAGCCTTGCGATCCGCATCACGGGGATCTCTTCATACGGTTTTTTCGCATCTACTGTAGTTTTTCTAATAGAAGAAGCGCTTAATGTCACATATCCGATCACTTCGGTATCATTGACGGCAACATACGTTACACCCACCAGATATCTTTGTTGATTTTGATAGGCGTAGCGTTTGAGAAAGCTGTTTAACACATCGTTACCGCAATCAAAACGCGTTTTATTGTGCCCTTTCTCTAACTTTTCAATCCTCATTCATAAGTCTCTTTAACGCCTCTGTAGATCTACTTTCCTCCTCGATCCTTGCAAACTCCTCTTCGCTTACGACAAGCGGATGCATCATATATGTTTCGGGTACACTCTTTAGGGTATCGAAATAACACGAAAGTGCTTCGTTGATGATATGGTTTTTTTTGATGCCCTTGCTTGTCGAAAGAAGTTCGAGCCACCGATAGTTTTCATCGTTCAGATTGGTATAGATCGCTTTCACTTTGACTCCTTACGATCACTTGGTTGTTTTGATATGCTTTTATATTGTAACATATATTTTTATATCTTGTCTTGAGCTACTTTTCAAAGAGATAGAAATACTCCCGATTTCCCTCTTTGCCGGTCAACGATGAAGGCATCTTATGTCTAAGCCACCAACCCAAAGCCTCGGCTTTGGCTTCAAAATCCGCTTGGACATTTGCGATCGCCGTCTCGTCGATCACCACACCTTTGGCATCGCGCTTGACCCCTCTGCCCACTTCAAACTGCGGCTTGTAGAGGATGACGATCTGCGCACCGCGTTGCGCCAGACGATCGATCGCTTCGATGATATGAAGAATCGAAATGAAGCTTACGTCACAGGTGATAAGTGCAAAGCCATGATCGTCCGTAAAGTCGCGGATATCGGTCTGTTCATGGACGCTCACACGGGGGTCTTGACGAATCTGCGCATGCAGCTGATCTTTGCCTACATCGACGCAGGCAAGCGACGCGACACCCCTTTCGAGTAAGATTTGCGCAAAGCCGCCCGTGCTGGAGCCGATATCGAGTGCGCGTTTTCCCTTTACGTCAACGGGGTGAGCCTCGAAAAAGCCTTCGAGTTTTCGCGCCGCACGGCTGACATAAAATTTAGCCTCTTCTATCCCGATACGGCTTGCCTCACCGACTTTGGTAGCGGGCTTGGCAATCTTACCGTCCACATAGACGCGTCCCGCTTTGATCGCCTCGATAGCACGGTTACGACTCTCGAAGTAGCCTTCTTCCACGAGGTATTTATCAAGTCTTATCAAAATCCGTTCACCAAAAAATCCAACGCATCGACAATTGTTGTGCGATGCTCTTTCAGATTGACAACAAACTCCCCGAAAATCTCAGGAGAAACACTTGTCATCTCCACTGTCGACATCACAACTTTCCGTCCTTCTATCTCAAATATCGGTGTGAGGTGCGTTATGGGCTTCATTGCCAAACTAAGCGGTACCACGAGTCTGCTTCGTAACCTACGGTGGATATCGTGCTGTATATCCAAGAGATAAGGAAACTCGTCTGCAGTGGAAGGATCGGGGTTTCGATAGACATCAAATTGCGCCACTAAAATCTCCTGTACTTATCACCGAAAAGACCTCTTTTCCTCACCCTTTCGTTAAACGCCTCTATCGCCTCTTTGTTCTCTTCAAGCCAACGCGCTTCTTCCTTCTCTTTTACCAACTCTGCCAGATAAGCTTCAAAACTTTTGGATATATTGATCTTATACGCTTTGGCTTTGCGGAGCAGATCGGAGTTCACCGTCACATTGGTCGCTTTTTTTGCTGCGCTTTCATCATATATAGCGGACATGTGCATCCTTTATGTGGGTGGCTTATGTATATTATAGCACAAAATACAAAAAAACGCCGCCTCCTTTGTAGCGCATGCCATGTTGGTTTTTAAGTCTTAAGTACACTCCCTTCATCCGCCAACACTTCCCACATCCGCGCCTCATCCATCGTTTCGACGCCAAGGCTCTGTGCCTTGCTGAGTTTGCTACCCGCCTCTTCGCCGTATATGACATAGTCGGTCTTTTTGCTCACACTACCGGTGACATGTGCACCCAGTTGCTCCAATATCTCTTTGATCTTGGGGCGCGGCTGCTTCATCGTACCGGTGAGTACCACCGTTTTGCCGCTAAAAAAAGTGTCCTCTTTTGTCTCGTTTTGCTGCGGTTCGGACGGTTGTACGATCGCCATCAGGCGTTCTACTTTGTCTCGGTTGACGCGTGCAAACTCCAGCAGACTCTCCGCCATCTCTTCGCCAAAGCCCTCTATCGCCAAGATCGCCTCTTTGTTTGCATCCAAAAAGCCCAAACCGAAACGCTCGCAAAGCTTCTTGCTCGCCACTTCGCCGATATGCTCGATACCAAGCCCATTGAGAAAACGCCAACACTCTCTGCCTTTGCTCGCCTCAATGGCATTAAGCAAATTTTGCGCCTTTTTCTCTTTGAAGCCTTCCAATCCCAACAGATCTTCCAAACGTAAGCGATAAAGATCTTCGATCTCTTTGACCAATCCCGCCTCATAGAGCTGCTCGACGATCTTCTCGCCCAAACCGTCGATATTCATGCAGCTTTTGCTTGCGTAGTAGATGATCGCATTAACCACGCGCGCGGGACACGAGAGGTTTTGGCACTTGATCAGCGCGCCTTCGTCAAGCAGTTCGCTCCCGCAGACGGGGCAATGTGTCGGACGCACGATCGGCTTTTCTTCTCCCGTTCGCCGCTCTTTGAGCACCTTGGTGATCTTGGGGATCACGTCGCCGCTACGGATGACGATGACATGATCGCCGATACGCAGATCCATTCGCTCTATCTCGTCGAAGTTGTGCAGTGTCGCGCGCGAAACGGTCGCCCCTTCTATCTCGACGGGCTCTATCTCGGCAACGGGTGTGACGACACCGGTACGCCCCACCTGCAACGTCACGTCGCGTAATATCGTCGATTTCTCGACGGCGGGGAACTTATAGGCGCACATCCAGCGCGGGAACTTCACCGTATAGCCCAGCATCTCTTGCTTGGCGATCTCGTCGACCTTGATCACCATCCCGTCCATCATCATCGCTATCTCGTCGCGTTTTTCAAGCAAAAAGCGATAAAAATCTTCGATCGCCTCAAAACCGTCGCATTCGCGCTCATAGGGCGGGCGCAAAAAGCCCAGATCGTATACAAACGCCATCTTTTCGCTCAGCCTCGCATGATGCAAGCTGTTTTCACCCAATCCCCACGGATAAAAAACCAAGCGTCGCTTTGCCGTCACCGAAGAATCGAGTTGTCGCAAGCTTCCCGCCGCGGCATTGCGCGGATTGGCGAAGGGCTCTTCGCCCGCTGAGAGTCGCTCTTCGTTGACCTTTTCGAAATCCTCCTTACGTATCACCACTTCGCCGCGTATCTCGATCGTTTCGTCATAGTCGATCGAAAGCGGTATCGTGCGGATCGTGCGGGCGTTGGCGGTCACATCTTCGCCGATGATGCCGTCGCCGCGCGTGATCGCGCGCACCAATCTCCCCTTTTCGTAGAGCAGATTGAGACTTGCACCGTCAAACTTGGGTTCGCAGTAGTAGATGCTCGGACCGACTTTTTTTTCGACCCTTTGCATCCACGCTTGCACCTCCGCAGGCGTAAAGACATCCTCCATACTCCACATCCGCTTGATGTGTCGCGCTTTCTCAAATCGCTCCAATACCGTCCCACCCACACGCTGCGTGGGCGAGTCGGGATCGACCAGATCGGGATGCGCCTCTTCATATTTCAAAACCTCGTGATAGAGCTTGTCATACTCTTCGTCGGTGGCAATCGGATTGTCCTCGACATAGTAGGCATGCGCCCAACGCTTGAGGGTTTCGACATTGGCTTTGTACGCTTCGTAGGTCATAGTTATAGGACTCCTTGGTTAATAAAACCTTCCCGATAATGATACATAGAGATTTCACACGATGACGACAAAGGAGCACGCAATCCATAAAATGGGCTGGCCTTCACTGCTTCGCATTCGCTCCGACAGTTACGCTTCTCATGTTTGCGACTGCCCGAGCTATCGCGTGAAACCGACGATTTTTTTAGATATGTTCGTCTCGTCGTCGATACGAAAATCGATAACGATGCGATATTTCATTGTAAACGATACGCTGGAATAGTCGCATATTTTTCCTTTTACTATTGAGAACGAACAATTCGCATTGGATACAAAAATTTCTAAAACGGTTGGCAATGCAAACTCGCACGGTATCAGTGAGTGCGTTCCTTTCTTATTGCTCCCATAATCTCCGCATTATACAATGTGCAAACTTTTGGGGTCGGCATAAGTACTTGATTTTGTATCGTTATTTTCGTTTCTCAAGTGCCTCGTAGACGGCGACCGCTTGTTTGTGCTCGGCGACATCGTGACAACGTATAATGCTGGCTCCTTCTTCCAACGCCTTGAGGTGGATCGCCAAAGTGCCGGGCAAGCGCGCTTCGACGGGTGAGGGGACGATCTTATCAATCATCGATTTGCGACTCGCACCGATAAGCAGTTCGCAGCCGAAGTGCTTGAAATGGCGCAGGTTTTGCAAAAGCGTGAGGTTATGTGCAAGCGTTTTGCCAAAGCCGATACCGACATCGAGAATAAGTCGGTCGCGTTTGAGCCCCATGGCTTCGCACGCGGCGATGCGCTCGTCGAAAAAGGTATCGATCTCGGCGATCACATCTTCGTAGTGCGGATCTTTTTGCATCGTCTGCGGCGTGCCTTGCATATGCATGATGCAATACGAAGCATCATGGCGCACCGCCAACTCGATAAGCCTCTCGTCGCTTGCACCCGTGATGTCGTTAACAAGCCCAAAGCCGCTATCCAGCGCCAAAGCGATCGCCTCGGGAGTGTAGCTGTCGATCGAAAAGAGCGCCTTTTCGTAGAGCTTCTCGGCTCGAATCGCCTCGCAGATCGGGCGCAACCTGCGCAACTCCTCCTCTACGGGCACGCTTGGCGCACCCGGACGCGACGAGACCGCACCGATATCGACGATATCGGCACCCGCTTCGATCATCACCTCGATGCGCGTGATCGCCTCGCTTGCGCTGAAACGGCTGCCGGCATAGAAGCTGTCGTCGTTGGCGTTGAGCACACCCATGATACGGACGGGAAAACGCTTCTCTTTCAAAATCTCTTGCAAACGTTTCGCAACCGTTTTAAGCCCAAAAGGCTGCGCAAGCTCTTTGTGCGCAAGGATCTCGATATGCTTGCGCGTACCGATAAGCAGACAATCGTAAGTCGGCTTTTCGCAAGTGATCACTCCTCCGGGCACGGCAAGCTCGGCGCCGATACTGAGCGCATCTTGTTTGAGAATATTTGCCGCGGGAGTTTTGAGCGCTTTAAGGGCGATATAGAAAAGTTCCATCTTTTTCGCCATAATCGCCACGCCGCCACCTTCGACCCCCATCGCCTTCAAATAGGCTTTTTTATCCGCAATATCACCCACTCTGTATATTTGCATCATGAAAACTTTCTATCTTGCTTTTTCAAAAGAGTTACCACATTTCAACGTTTTTTTCACTTTTGTCTCGGCATTCATTGCGCCAAAGGGTTCAATCCGAGCTTGTCGATAATATATTGCGCCGCTTTCTGTCCTCTCACGGAGTTTCCGTATTTATCCAGCGGCGGCGATACGACCCCTATCGCCAATTTCCCAGGAATAACCGCAACGATGCCGCCTCCGACCCCTGATTTAGCCGGCGCGCCCGTCATATAGAGCCAATCGCCCGCATTGTCGTACAGTCCCGCTGTGATCATCACCGCCAAGAGTTTGGGGACATAAGCACTTTTCAAAAGGCGTTTGCCGCTTATGGGATTGATGCCGTGATTTGCCAATGTCGCTCCCATCACCGCCAAATCGTGTGCGGTGACATTCACGGAACACTGTTTCGTATAGACCGTCGTCGCTTCGAGCGGATCGGAACCCATACGACCGTAAGCGTCCAACAGCTTCGAAAGGGCTTGGTTACGCTTGTTGTCCGCCAGTTCCGAGCGATAGACCGTTTTGTCAAACCCCAACGTTCTACCTGCAAATTCATCCATATTTTGTTTGATTTTGAGCCAACGCTCCGAACTGTTTTGCGCCTCTACCCACGATACGGTTTGTATCGCGCCGGCGTTGACGAAAGGATTGGAAGCGCTTCCTTCGTGCAACTCGATCGCCATCACCGAGTTGAAAGGTAATCCCGTCGCATTGACTCCGATTTTTTTCTGAAGAAAATCGGCGCCTTTTTCTTGCATCACCAGCGCCGCCGTAAAAACTTTGGAAACAGACTGAATCGACACCTCCGCTTTCGTATCCCCTATTTCGTAAATTTTACCATTCACCGTCACGACGGAAATAGCGAATATCTTCGGATCGACCTCAGCCAATGCTTTGATATAATCGGCGTTTTTACCGCCATCGTCGTTTTTGAACGTTTCGTACGCCTCTTTCAATACCTTTTCTATAGATATAGGCGATACGTTCGACTCTACCGATACCTTTGCCGTCTCCACAGCCGGAACGCTTTCGCCCAACGGCCCTTTTGCCGCAGCTACGTTGGTCGCGAGTATCGCGACAAAAATGATCGCCGCCATCCTCTTCATCATCGTACCGACTCCCTTCATCCTCATCTCCTTATTCGCTTTTACCGATTATATCATACGACAAAAAGTATCCACGCGGTACCCACCGTCAAAAAGACGACGGTATTGAGAAGTGTCACGATTCCGCCGATACGATAGACTTCCGGTGCCGTAATGTACCCGCTGCCGGTATAAATAACGTTCGCCGAAGATCCCTGCGGTGCGATGATTGCGTTGAAGTTGGTGGCGAAAAGCAACATATACGCCATCAATTCTGGCGGTGTACCCGCATCGATCGCCACTCCCAAAAAGACACTGTAAAGCGCCAACATTTGTGCGGTTTGCGAGACGAAAAAGTAGTGTACGACAACATACCCGACCACCAAAACGGTATAAACCGCAGGCCACGACCATCCGGAAACCGCCTCGGCAATGCCTTCTCCCAACCATTTCATGAACCCGAGTTCGTTCAGATATTTGCTCATCGTATATAAAATGGCGAACCATATCAAAGTACCGAGCGCATCTCCTTCGCGACGCAAATCTTCCGTCGTAAAAATCCGCGCTGCCATCAACACCCCTAAACCCGCAAAAGCCACAGCCGTTTTATCGAAGCCCAAAGAGGACGACGCTATCCACAAAGAGACCATCGAGAGAAAAACCGCCGCGGTAATCCATTCGTTACGATGCATCGGCCCCATTTTACGAAGTGCCGCTTCGGCAATTTTCGGTGCGTCGGGCGTCTCTTTGATTTCGGGCGGAAATATTTTGAAGATTATCCAAGGTACCGCCACGAACAGTACCGCTACGGGCAGACTTGCAGCCAATACCCAAGAACCGTAGGTTATCTTCACCCCCAATGCCTCGGCCATTTTCGCCCCCGCGGGATTGGCCGCCATTGCGGTAAGCCAAAGCGTCGAAGAGAGGGTAATTCCCGCCATCGACGTCATCATCAAGTAAGCGCCGAGCTTCTTTCGCGTCCCGTCGCTCACTTTCGAACCGCTATCCGCGGCAAGAGCGTTGACAATGGGAAAAAGTACGCCCGAACGCGCCGTATTGCTCGGAAACGCGGGCGCAATCAACATATCCGCCGCCGCCACCGAATATCCGAGTTTCAAAGAGGAAGTGCCGAAACGTTTGATGATCATAAAAGCAATGCGTTTCCCCAATCCCGATTTAATCACCGCTCTTGCAATCAAAAATGCCGCGACAATCAGTAAAATGAACCCTTCCGAAAACCCGCTGTAGGCCTCTTGCGGTTTGAGTGTGCCCGTCAAAACCGTTGCGGCAAGCGCAAAAATCGACGCCGTCACAATCGGCATCGCCTCGATGATCACCGCCGTTATCGCCCCGATGAAAAGTGCGAAAAGGTGCCATGCTTGCACACTCAACCCTTGCGGTACGGGTACGAACCACAAAAGTACGGGAACCGAAAAGGCGACCGCCAACTTGATATAGGCATTTCGTCGTTTACGAAGATAACGCTGCATATGGCGCGACATCCGATCTCCTTCAATAATATCGCTTTCGATACCTCTTTGCGATTTTATCACACCGAGACGAGCAAAACGTTAGCGTTTCTTTTTCGCCAACAACTTTAACATTACGCCGCTTAGTACGAATGCGGGCGGCGAACCGCTATCGAGCGCACGATATGCGTCGCTAAAAAGCGTCAGACTCTTTTCGTCGGTGTCGTATCTCGGGCTTTGCAAAGCGCGTGTCACCATACGCTCCAAAAGCATTTTGATCGTCGCAGCATCGCTGCGTTTGTGCTCTTGCACCAAATCGTAAACACGCTGCAAATCGAGTTTCTCTATTTCGAAAGGAAGGCGCTCGTCTTCTTTCGTTTCGTTACGTACCGTGATGGGAAGCCTGGAACGTATGGTAGGCAAAATTCCCGCTTTCGAAGCGGTCAACAAGATGAAGATTTTATTGGGAGGGGGCTCTTCGATGATTTTGAGCAGTTTGTTTTGCACTACAACGGAAAACTGCGTCGCACCCAGTACGATGACTACGGTCTCTTCACTTGCCAAATAAGCTTTTTCGACCGCCAAGGCGGCGTCTTCGACTTTGAAATTCTCTCCGTTCTCTTGAACTTTGAGAATTTTGACAAAACGTACATTCTCATCGGCATTGCGTTCAAGTGCGGCGGCAGTCTCTTCGATCTTATCGGTAACAATCACTTGAGAGAAGAGTTTCGTACTCAAACGTCAAACTCCAAATCGCCGAAAAGCGCTTCGGAAAGCGTGGCGTCGAAAAGACGAAAAAGCTGTAACAGTTTCAAATCCAAATATTTGTCGCTGCTGCGCAACGTAAAGCTGTTTTCGACCTCTTCGTCGAGTACCCACAAAAAGTTACTCGCGTTGCGATACGCCACTTTGGTAAAAGGATGA
>JALVPA010000129.1:0-3364 GCA_027026055.1 Campylobacteraceae bacterium
ATAATAAGGAGAGACAATGAAACGTACATGGATAACGGTGACGGCAATCATGACAGTGATGACGAGTTCGGCTTGGTCCGGCGGCTATACGCGCGCCGACAGAATCTTGGATATGCAGAAGATGGCGGAGTCGCTCAAGGACATCCAAAGCGGGTTGCTGTATAACAACCTCGATATCATCAAGTCGGGTGCGGAGATGCTCAAAGAGACCATCGTCAAAGTTCGCCCCATCGACGAAGAGGTCAACAACAAAGATATCTACGAAAAGTGGTTGAACAATCACTTGAAGATGACCAATAAAATCAAAAAAAAGATTATGCAACGCGCGGAAATATTGGAAGAACGATTTGCCGACGGCGATGCGGTACAAGCGCTCCAAGAATACAGCAAAATCATGGAGCAATGTATGAAATGTCACGTACAGTTGCGTAAATGGTAAAGCCGGAGAGGAAAATTCGTTGAAAAAAACACTCCTTGTAACCTTTTTACTCACATTTACGGTGTGGGGAAATACAATCGCTTTGACGGGCACGGTGATCTCCGACGGTCAAAAGATGATAGGCAGCCGCTATATGGGATATGTCAAAAAGGTCTATGTAAAGCTCGGGCAGAAAGTCAAGCGCGAAGAGGATCTGTACGAGATCGAGTCGGCGGAGTTCGATATTATGAAGACGCAATCCAACCTTATGCTGGAGCAGGCACAGTTGGCGCTCGAGTATTGGCGGGACAGATTGCGCACGCTCAATAAGAAAAAAGAGCGTATGAAGCAGAAGTTCGAAATGGGGAACTTCGATTGGGACGATTTGGAGAGTCAGATCGAAAACGTCAAGGCGATGATGGAGTCGGCAAAAATTATGGTCAAACATGCCGCCGAACAGGTGAAACAAATGGCGGTGGTTTTCAACTATCTGAAGATGAAAGCGCCCAGCGACGGTGTCGTGGTACAAAAAAACATCAAAGTGGGCGATATGATCATGCCTGGGATGTTGGCGATTGTCATCGTCGATACCGAAGATTTGCAAATCGACGTATCGATCTCGGAAAAGATACTCAAATATGTCAAGGAAGGACAACGTGTCGCGATAGAAATACCCTCTCTTGCGTATCGTACGGCGGGGAAAATCGATGCGATCATTCCCGATGTTAACCCGATGACACACAAGATACGTATGCGTGTTTCGTTCGATAAAAACGGCGAAAATATCATTCCCGGGATGTATGCGAAAGTGTTGATACCCGTGCGATAAGCTTCGTTTACGTTCGATAAATGCGATGTGCTATAATTTTCGGAACGATTCTCTTGTGGGATTCGAAGTGTTAATTTAGAGATAGAGGAGGACAACATGGCACGTGTTTTGGTACCTTTGGCACCGGGATTTGAAGAGCTCGAAGCGGTGGCGCTAATCGACGTGATGCGCCGCGGCGGTATAGAGGTCAATACCGTTTATATAGAAGACGAACTGCACGACGCGTTGGTCACCGGCGCGAACGGTATTGCGATCAAAGCCGATATGCCTATCTCGACCGTCGTAGTCGACGAGTACGATATGATGGTGCTTCCCGGCGGATGGGGCGGGACTCACGCATTGGCGGAAAACGCTCGCGTGCAGGAGTTGCTTAAAGAGTTCAAAGCCAAAAAGATCGTCGGCGCGATGTGCGCCGCACCCTATGCGCTGAAAAAAGCGGGTGTCCTCGGCGAACGTTACACCGCTTATCCGGGCGCGGTCGAAGAGATCGATCATCCCGGATACGTCGCGGATGAAAAGGTGGTCGAAGACGGCAATGTGATGACGTCGCAAGGTCCCGGTACGGCTGTGTGCTTCGGATTGGCGATCGTACGCCGTTTGGTCGGTGAAGAGACGATGCAACAGATCAAAGAGGGAATGCTGCTTTCGTATTGTTAGATGAAACGCAAACTTCGTACGCTTCGCAACCGAATGGAAAACGACCCTGCATTTAAAAAAGCGGTCGACTCCCTTCGTCCCAAACGCACCCTTTGGGGTGTGGCGGGTATTGTACTGTTTTTCTTTGTCCCCGAACTCGTCACTTACATATGGCAACCCGAACTCGTCGCATGGGCGCATCTGCATAGTATCACCGAACCGATCGCTATCCAAAGAGCACTCTACGGACAACTCGAAAAGATGTTTGCCGACGGAGTAAGTCGGCTCAATATCGTTATCGGTACGCTTTTGCTTCTTTGGGTCTGGCGGACAAAATCGTGACTATGTAGCCGCATTTTTGTGTCGTTTTTAAATATCTTACCAAAAAACAGACGGTTTTTGAAAAGATTGTCGCATTTGTAGAAAAATTTAGAGGGATTGGAGGCGATTAGCCTTTCGTGCTCATTATTTTAAGATCAACGATTTTTTTATTTGGGGTTTGGCTTCAACCTCTTTTCACCAAAGCTCTGCTATATTCTAAAATAATGAGAAACGAGTAATGAAGCAGTGAGTAACCGACGACAGGTTGGATTTCTGCCGAAATAGAATGAAAAAATCACAGTGTAGAAGGAAAATCGAAAATGTCCCAAGAGCCGAAAAAACCGTCGTTTGTGCATCTGCACCTGCATACCGAGTATTCGCTACTCGACGGCGCCAACAAGATCAAAAAACTCGCCCAAAAGGTCAAACAACTCGGCATGGACGCCGTGGCGATGACCGATCACGGCAATATGTTCGGCGTGATCGATTTTTACAACACGATGCGCAAAGAGGGCATCAAGCCGATTATCGGTATGGAAGCTTACGTGCACAATATGCCCGAACTCGGCGACAAATCGACGCGCCAGCG
The DNA here is from genome assembly GCA_027026055.1 of Campylobacteraceae bacterium. Taxonomy (GTDB): domain Bacteria; phylum Campylobacterota; class Campylobacteria; order Campylobacterales; family Sulfurovaceae; genus JALVPA01. The sequence goes on from JALVPA010000129.1 coordinate 2,794, forward strand.
CTTTCACCTGTGCCTTTACGCCAAAAACGAAACGGGCTATAAAAACTTGATGTATCTAAGCTCTCAAGCCTACATCCACGGATTTTACTACTATCCGCGCATCAACTGGGAGCTGCTCAAAGAGCACGCCGAGGGGTTGATCTGCTCCTCTGCGTGTCTGCAAGGCGAGGTCAACTGGCACCTTAACACCAACGAGCGCAATCTCAAGTTCGGTGCGGGAGGTTACGAGAAGGCGCGCGAGGTGGCGTTGCGTTACAAGGAGCTCTTCGGCGACGACTTCTATCTCGAGATCATGCGTCACGGCATCGGCGATCAGCACCGTATCGACAAAGATATCTTACGCTTGAGTAAAGAGCTCAATATCAAAGTGGTCGCCACCAACGATACCCACTATACCAATCCCGAAGATGCCGATCCGCACGAGGCGTTTATGTGTATCGCGATGAACAAACTCTACGACGACCCCAATCGTTTGCGCCACTCGGTGCACGAGTTTTACGTCAAGTCGCCCGAAGAGATGGCGGAACTATTTGCCGATATTCCCGAAGCGTTGGAGGCGACGCAGGAGATC
>JALVPA010000129.1:3374-4174 GCA_027026055.1 Campylobacteraceae bacterium
GAGATCGCCGAGAAGTGCAACCTCGAAATCAAACTCGGCAATCCCACGCCGCCCAATTTCAAATTTGCCCGCGAGCGCGCCGCGGAAGTAGGGCTGGAGTTGCCCGAACCGGATAAAGCCTATTCGATGGAGAACGATAAGGTGCTCTTTATGCACGAAGCGCGCAAGGGACTCGAAAAACGCTTGGAATTGGTCGATCCCGCCAAACACGACGAATACCGCGCGCGCCTCGAAACGGAGATAGAGATCATCAACTCGATGAAGTTTCCGGGCTATATGCTTATCGTTTGGGACTTCGTCGATCGCGCCAAGCAGATGGGTATCCCCGTAGGACCGGGGCGCGGTTCGGCGGCGGGAAGTTTGGTCGCGTATGCGCTGCGTATCACCGATATCGATCCGATGCCTTACGGGTTGCTCTTCGAGCGTTTTTTGAATCCCGAGCGCGTCAGCATGCCCGATATCGATATGGACTTTTGCCAAGCGCGTCGGCAAGAGATCATCGATTACGTGATCGAACAATACGGACGCTACAACGTCGCGCAGATCATCACCTTCGGTAAACTGCTTGCCAAGGGGGTGATCCGCGATGTCGGACGGGTACTGGGGCTAAGCTACGCCAAAGCCGACGCGATGGCGAAACTGATCCCCGACGAACTCGGTATCACGCTCAAAGATGCCTACGAAAAAGAGCCCAAAATCAAAGAACTTCTCGAAAAAGATCCCGAAGCCAAACGGGTATGGGAGTTTGCACTTTCACTCGAAGGGCTCAACCGCAACGCGGGCACGCACGCTGCGGGCGT
>JALVPA010000130.1:0-6217 GCA_027026055.1 Campylobacteraceae bacterium
CGTTCGGGAACTGCAATATGCGCTCTTGTAAGCGAGTCGAAATTTGCACAATCGCGCGCGGATTTTCAAAACAAACTCATGGTCGCACTCAAAGAGGCAAACGAAACGCAATATTGGATCGACCTACTGCACGATACCGACTATATTACCGCACCGATGCACGATAGCCTTATGAGCGATTGCAAAGAGATAACGGCTCTACTTGTCTCGATCACCAAAACCATAAAGAGCAAGGAGAGCGCCAAATGATACACCCGACTACCTCTTATTTTCGCTTTACACTTTCTAATTTCTACTTTCTAATTTCTAATTTTGACAAAAAGTGTTTTTCATGAAAAAATTCGTTGTAAAAAGCCCCTACGCTCCCGCCGGCGATCAGCCCGAAGCGATCGAGACGCTTGCCGAGTCTATCTTGCGAGGCAACCGCTACCAAACCCTCGAGGGAGTGACCGGTTCGGGCAAGACCTATACGATGGCAAAGATTATCGAAAAGGTTCAGCGTCCCACGCTGATCATGACACACAACAAGACGTTGGCGGCGCAGCTATATAGCGAGTTTAAGCAGTTTTTTCCCGACAACCATGTCGAGTACTTCATCAGCTACTACGACTACTACCAACCAGAAGCCTATCTGCCGCGCCAAGATCTCTTTATCGAAAAAGATAGCTCCGTCAACGCCGAGTTGGAGCGTCTCAGACTCAGCGCGACGGCAAGTTTGCTCAGCCACGACGATGTGATCGTCATCGCTTCGGTCTCGGCAAACTACGGTTTGGGTAGTCCCGAAGAGTACCGCTCTATCGTCCAAAAACTGGTCGTCGGCGAAGAGTACGATCAGCGCGCACTGCTGATGCGTCTGGTTGAGATGGGCTACAAGCGCAACGACGACTTTTTCGATATCGGCAACTTTCGCGTCAACGGCGAGATCGTCGATATCTACCCCGCCTATAGCGACGAGACGGCGATACGTGTCGAGTTTTTCGGCGACGAAATCGAGAGTCTTTATACCTTCAATGCCCTTACCGGCGAAAAGGGCGAAAATCTCAAAGAGACGGTGATCTACTCCGCCAACCAATTTATCGTCGGCAAAGAGAAGCTGGCGCGCGCGATCAAAAGCATCGAAGAGGAGCTTGCCGAACGCCTCGCTTTTTTCGAAAAAGAGGGGCGCATGGTGGAGTACAATCGTCTCAAACAGCGCACCGAGTTCGACCTTGAAATGCTGGAGACCACCGGTATCTGCAAAGGGATCGAAAACTACTCGCGCCATCTGACGGGCAAAAAGCCGGGCGAGACGCCCTATTCGCTGCTGGACTACTTCGAAGCGGCACATGGCGAATATCTGGTGATCGTCGACGAGTCGCACGTCAGCTTACCGCAGTTTCGCGGCATGTATGCCGGAGACCGTAGCCGAAAAGAGGTACTGGTAGAGTACGGCTTTAGACTTCCCAGCGCACTGGACAACCGTCCGTTGCGCTTCGAAGAGTACATAAACAAAGCACCACACTATCTCTTTGTCTCCGCCACGCCGGGCGAGATCGAACGAGAGCTTAGCGCCGTGGTCGCCGAGCAAGTGGTGCGCCCGACGGGACTGCTCGATCCCGAGATAGAGGTGCGCGACAGCGCCAATCAAGTCGAAGATCTGTACGATCGCATCAAAGAAGTGGTTGCGCGCGGCGAGCGCGTGCTGGTGACGGTACTGACCAAAAAGATGGCCGAAGAGCTGACGACTTACTATAACGACTTGGGGCTCAAGGTCAAATATATGCACTCCGATCTTGACGCGATCGAACGCAACCAGATCATTCGCTCTTTGCGTCTGGGCGAATTTGACGTGCTGATCGGTATCAACCTACTCCGCGAGGGGTTGGATCTGCCCGAAGTGAGTCTCGTGGCAATCCTCGATGCGGACAAAGAGGGCTTTTTACGCTCTACCGTGTCGCTGATACAGACCGCGGGACGCGCCGCGCGCAACGCTAACAGCAAGGTGTTGATGTATAGTCGCGACAAGAAGATCACCCGATCGATGCAAGAGTGCATCGATGTCACACAACGTCGCCGCGCCAAGCAGATAGCCTACAACCAAAAGCACGGCATCGTGCCCAAAACGGTCAAACGCGAACTCGATACCAACCTCAAAGTCGAAGATGCGGGCATACTCTACGACCGAAGCGCCAAAGCCGAGAAGATGCCCAAAGCCGAGCGTCAAAAGCTGATCAAAGAGCTCAAAGCCAAGATGCTCGAAGCGGCCAAAAAGCTGGAGTTCGAAGAGGCGGCGCGGCTGAGGGATGAGATAGCGAAGATTAAAAAATTGTAATGGGCCATGCTTTGCATGAAGTGAAGAGTTAAGAGTGAAAAATGAATAGTTTTGGTATGCTTTTCTTTCGAAAAGCTTTTATCGATAAAAGGATAGAGAATGCATTTACAATATTATAGAATCGAGGCATTGCAAAGCAATGTAAACCGACACTATTCACTATTCACTATTCACTATTCGCCAAATCGCCCATCGGAGCTTCTCCGATGAACGATTTAAACGATCCCGAACTCTATTTCAACCGCGAATTGAGCTGGTTGCGTTTCAACTCCCGCGTGCTGGCACAAGCGCTCGATAGGTCGTTACCGCCTTTGGAGAGATTGAAGTTTCTCGCTATCTACGGTACCAATCTCGACGAATTTTATATGATTCGCGTCGCGGGGCTCAAGGCGCTTTACAAAGCGCGTATCCAACAAACCGGTCCCGACAAACTCACGCCCGCGGAGCAGCTGGCGCAAATTCGCGCCTATTTGCACAAAGAGCACGACACGCTCGAAGCGTGCTATCAGTCGATCCTTACCGAGCTTGAAAAACACGGACTCTCCATCACCACCTTCGACAAACTGAGCGACGACGCCAAAGCGCATGTACGCGATATCTTTTTCGACGAAATCTATCCCGTCATCATTCCTATCGCCGTTGACGCCACCCATCCCTTTCCGCATCTTAACAACCTCAGTTTCGGGTTGGCGTTGACGTTGCGGGACAAAACGGGCAACACCAAACACGGCTTGGTGCGCATTCCACGCATTTTGCCCAGATTCGTGCAAACGGATCACACCTATGTGCCGATCGAAAGCGTCGTGGAGCACTTCACCGACGAGCTTTTCCCCGGTTTCGACAAAGTTTCGAGTACGCCGTTTCGCGTCACGAGAAACGCCGACATCGAAATCGAAGAGGAAGAAGCGGACGATTTCTTGGAAATTCTTCAAGAAGGACTGCGTTCGCGCAACAAAGGCTCGATGGTACGACTGGAGCTGAGAGAAAACACCGATGCGGCGCTATTGCGTTTTTTGCTCTCGCATCTCAACCTCAACGAACAAGATATCTACACCTACCAAAGCCTCCCACTCAATCTCGGCGCGCTCTGGCAAATCGTGGGAGACAAACGGTTCGCTCAATTGCTTTTGCCCACCTTTACGCCCAAGATCGTTCCGCCGCTCGATACGCACAACATCTACGAAGTGATCGAAAAAGAGGATATCGTTCTTTATCACCCTTTCGACAGCTTCGAACCGATCGTTCAATTTATCAAGCAAGCCGCAAGCGACAACGAAACGATCGCCATTCGCATGACGCTCTATCGCGCCGGACAAAAGTCTCCCATCGTCAAAGCGCTGATCGACGCCGCCAGAGACGGCAAACAGGTCACGGTACTCGTAGAGCTCAAAGCGCGTTTCGACGAAGAGAACAACCTCCGTTGGGCAAGAGCCCTCGAAGATGCGGGCGCACATGTGGTATACGGCATCCCCGGGCTCAAGGTGCACGCCAAAATCGCACAAGTGATCAAACGCAAAGGACGCAAACTCTACAGCTACGTGCATCTTGCCACGGGCAATTACAACCCCACCACCGCCAAGATCTACACCGATATCTCCTACTTTACCGCCAAAGAGGAGATATCCAAAGACGCGACGCATTTTTTTCATTTTTTGACCGGATTTTCCGCCTATACCAAACTCGATACGCTCTATATGTCGCCGGTACAGATCAAGCCGAAACTGCTCAAACTGATCGAAAAAGAGAGCGCGCACGGCAAAGAGGGGCATATCATCCTCAAAGCCAACTCGTTGGTCGATCAAGACATCATCAAAGCGCTTTACAAAGCCTCTCAAAAAGGGTGTCGTATCGATTTGATTATTCGCGGTATCTGTTGCCTCAAACCGCAAGTCGAAGGCGTCAGCGAGACTATCCGCGTCTATTCGATCATCGGCAAATACCTCGAACATCCGCGTATTTATTGGTTTAAGCACCAAAAGATACGCTGCTACATCTCCAGTGCGGATTTGATGCCGCGCAATCTCGTACGCCGTATCGAACTCATGACGCCGATTCAAGAAGCGGGTCTCAGCGAAAAGATCGAGCAAATTTTAAGGTTGCAACTTAAAGACAATCAACTAAGATGGGAACTTCTGCCCGACGGCGAATACCGCAAGGTGCCCGCGACGGGCAAACCGATCAACAACCACGAAATTTTGGAGCAGTATGTCAACAAACTGCATGCCAAAAGCAAAAAAAAGACCCCCGAATATGTCAGCAGATTGGCACATCGCATACTCAAGGAGACATAATGCATATCATACCGTTCAAAGAGTATCGCCCCAAAATCGGAAACAACGCTTGGGTCGCCCCTGGCGCAACCGTCATCGGTCGCGTCGAAATGGGCGAAGATAGCGCCGTGTGGTTCGGCTGCGTTGTACGCGGCGACGTACACTATATCAAAATCGGCGATCGCACCAATATCCAAGATTTGAGCATGATACACGTAACGCACTACAAAAAAGAGGATATGAGCGACGGCTACCCCACGATCATCGGCAACGACGTCACCGTGGGTCACCGCGTCATGCTGCACGGATGTACGATCGAAGACGCCTGTCTCATCGGTATGAGCGCGACGATCCTCGACGGCGCCGTCATCGGCAAAGAGAGCATCGTCGGCGCGGGAAGCCTCGTGACGAAAAACAAGGTTTTCCCTCCGCGAAGCCTCATTATGGGCAGTCCCGCCAAAGTCGTGCGCCAACTAACCGACGAAGAGGTTGCGGAGCTCTATGCCTCCGCAAAAAGGTATGTAACCTTCAAAAACGAGTATCTTTGATGAACCTGCATCGCATCGTCGCCAAAAGTTTCAAGGATCTTTTTTCGGGTACCGTGCTGGGCTTTATCGCCAAAACCGCGATACTCTCCATAGCCCTTACCGCCGCCATCGTGTGGTTGTCGGCATCTTATATCACCGCCTTTGTCAAACACTATCTTGCCAATATTCCTTGGGAATGGGTGCAAACAAGCGGGGCGTCCGTCGCCGTCGTCGCAACGGCATATATGATTTTTGTCGCCGTACATACGGCCGTCACCGCCTATGCCGCGGAACCGCTGCTCGTCAAACTGGCGAAAAGGCATTACCCCTCGCTTCGTGTTGTCGGCACGCCCAATCTCCTCGCCTCGTTGCTTGTGAGCCTCAAATCGATCGCCCTTTTTCTGGTACTTTTTCTCTTTACTTTTCCGTTGATGTTCGTTCCTCTCGTCGGCGCCGTTTATATGCTCTGGCTCTGGTCGATTCCCGTCAATAGACCCACGCTTTACGATGTGCAAAGCCTATTTGTCGCAAACGACGAAACGCCCGCCTCCTTCAAAAAAGGAGCGACCATCTTGGCAATGATCGCCGCAGGACTCAATTATATTCCGCTACTCAATCTTTTTGCACCCGTTTTCGCTCAAATATTGTTCATGCATAAAATCGCGGAAGAGCTGAAGCGCAACGACGAATAACCACCCTCGGCGCCTCATCCCTTATTCCTTTCTTTAGGGTCAGACCCCTATAGTTCGGTTCCTTATTACTCATTATTAAAACAAACCGAAACTCTTCACTCTTCTCTCTTCACTCTTCACTATATTGCGGGACTAAAGTCCCGCCTCCATAATTCCTCATTCCTCATTCCCAATTTCTAATTTCTAATTTCTAATTTTTTCCTGCTCTTCCTACTCGATGTCGAAAAAGCAAGCAGATCGTCCGTCGTACGGACATATTCGGGCAAAAGCCCCACGCTCTTTCGAAAAACATAAAAAGCGCTGAGTGCATCGGCATAGGCGCGATGATGTACGGGCGTATGCGCGTCGATACCGAGCGATTCGCGAAGATATGCCAATCCGTAACGTTCGCTCTCGAAGGTGCGTCTTGCCAAATCG
>JALVPA010000130.1:6227-12196 GCA_027026055.1 Campylobacteraceae bacterium
AATACCGCATCTCCCATAAAACGACGCAAGCGCTCCAACGCTTCTCTGCGACTCGGTGCGCCGACGAGATCTTCGGGTTCGATCCCCGTTACTTTCGTGATATACTCGGGCAGATAACTACACGCCACAAACGTTTCGAAACGATCGACGATATCGCCGTTTTCCACCATGACCGCGCCGATTTCGATCACCTGCGACGTGCCGGGTTTGGAACCGTTGGTTTCAATATCGAGGATACAGAAACGCTCCTCGTCGTAGGGCGTGAAAAAGGTGCGAAGGCGATAGCCCTCTTCGTCCGCTTCGATAGGGTACCCCGAAGCTTGCAACAACAAAAAGATCGTTTCGGGGTCTTCGAAAAGCGTCGAGTGCGCGCGTACCGTTTCGACGTAAATATCCTCGCTCAATATGCCGTTGTGCGATCGGAACGCATCGGTCAAAACCTCAAAGAGCTTTCGCATGGCGGATAAACTCGCTTACCTTTTTCAAATCTTTGCGCCCTTTACTCGCTTCGACGCCGCTGCTGACATCCACACCGTAAAAGCCGTAACCGCGAAGCTCTTCCAACATCTCGGGGCGCAAACCGCCCGCCAATACGATACGGGAGCAATCTTTGTTTTCAAACCATTCGAGATTGAGCCGTTTGCCGCTACCGCCGTACGCTTCGCAATAAGCATCCACCAAACGATACCGATCGCCGAAGCGGTCGATATCTTCCGCATTTCGGGCGCGCACGACCGGCAACGTTTTCGTCTCTATTTTCGCCAAAAACGCTTCATCGACATCGAAATGGATTTGTGCGGTAGAGATACCGCAACAGCGGCATATCTCGTCGATCTTTTCGGGCGTTTCGTTGACAAAAAGCCCTACCCTCTCGACAAACGGCGGCAATATATCGACGATCTCTTTAACCTTCTTCGGCGAAACGTAACGAGGAGAGTTTTCGTAAAAGACGAAACCGAGCGCATCGGCGCCGCACTCCGCCGCCCAAAGCGCATCCTCAAGATCGGTGATACCGCAGATTTTGACTTTCACACACGCCCCTTTTACTTCTCGTTCCTCACTTTCAAAGAGGCGATTGCCGTTTCGACCCCTTCGGGGTGTTTGTAGACATACGATCCCGCAACGACCATATCCACACCCGCCTCCGCCAACAATCCGACATTTTTGTCGTTGACGCCGCCGTCCACTTCGATGAGGCATGAGGGATTGCGTTTGAGAATCATCTCTTTAAGACGCTGCGCCTTTTCGATAACGGAAGGGATAAATTTTTGACCGCCGAAACCGGGGTTGACGCTCATTAGCAACACCATATCGAGATCTTCGAGCAAAAACTCCACCGCTTCGGGTCGGGTGTGCGGGTTGAGCGCGACGGCGGGCTTGATGCCGTAAGCGCGAATCTTTTGTATCAGCCGATGCGGGTGTTTTTCTTCTTCGATATGAAAAGAGATATACCCGGGTTTCAATGGCGCGAACAGATCGACGAAAAACGTGTTGTTCTCCACCATCAAATGAATATCGAGCGGCACCGTAGCCGCGTTCGCCACCGCTTCGACGACAACCGGACCGATCGTAAGATTGGGCACGAAGTGACCGTCCATCACATCCACATGCACTAAATCGCATCCGCCCTCGCAAATCGCACGTACTTCCGATTCGAGTCTGCCGAAATCGGCCGACAATATACTGGGCGCTACCAGCATCCACGCTCCTTTGTTGGAATATCTCGCACCAACCGATCTCTTCAAGCCTCGGCGGATGATGATTTCCGTCGATTATAACAAAAAGCGACTTGTAACCAAACCCATTTACAGAGCACTTCGTACGTTTAAGCGAAATTTATGTATCGATTTACTATAATGCGCCACTAAATTATTTCGAGACGGTATGTGGATACGCATGCGGTCTACATCATTTTAAGAAGGTAACGATTATGGCTAGAAGATGTTCGGTAACCGGAAAAGGACCCTTGGTAGGCTACAACGTATCTCACGCGCACAACAAAACCAAAAAGCGTCAACTGCCCAACCTCAGAACGGTACGTATCACGCTTGAAGACGGCACGCGCAAAAAGATCAAAGTAGCCGCCTCCACGCTTCGCACGATGCGAAAAAAAGCGGCTCAGGCTGCCGCGTCAAACTAAGTTTCAGATAGGAGAGAGTATACTCTCTTATCATGTCTCCGCTAACACGATTCAAACAGTTTCTCGGATGGAGAAGCGCTCCAAAACCTCACATTACGCTGAACGGCGAATATTACGAACAGCTCAAACCTTTTAGACTTCCGCTGATTCTGACTGTGTTGATGATGCTGATCGGAACGATCGGCTATATGGTGATCGATCATTTCCCGTTGATGGATGCTATCTACCAAACGGGGATCACCTTCACCACCGTCGGCTTCGGCGAAATTCGCCCCATTTCGGATATGGGACGTATCTTTACCATCACGCTGATCATCTTCGGGTTTGTCGTCTTTTCGATCGCCGTCGGGATTATCGCCGAGGTGGTCAACAAAGGAGAATTTCAAAAAATCGCCAAGGAACGCCGCATGCTCTATGAAATTGCCAGACTCAAACACCATTTCGTTATCTGTTATCACAACGATTTTACCGTACAAGTGACCAAGCAGCTTCGCGCCAACCATATCCCTTTCGTCGTGATCGATCCTGCCGAAAATCTTGAAGAGATCGCCAAAAGACACAAATATCCCTACTTCGTCGTCGCCCAACCGCATACCGACGAAGGGATTCTCAAGTCGCACCTCTCCTCCGCAAAAGGTTTGATTACGTTGGCGGACAATATTGCGGACAATATCGCTACCGTCGCTTCGGCAAGACTTTACGAAAAAGAGATCGGCAGACGACGCAAATACCTTATCATCGCCAACGCCAAAAGCCACGAAGACGAACAAAAGCTACTCAAGCTCGGTGCAGACAAGGTGGTCACCGCCACCAAACTGATGGCGCAACGCATCAATGCGATGGCGGCGCGTCCCGATATGGAAAACCTGCTCCAAGAGTTTCTCTACAAAAAAGATACGCCGCTCGATATGGAAGAGGCGAAAGTCTCCAAGACCTCATGGCTGGCGCTCAAACCCATCAAAGCGGCACGCTTCAGAGACGTCACCAACGTCACCGTTATCGGTATCCGTCAAAAAGACGGCAAATTTATCCCGATGCCCAAAGGCGATACCTTGGTAATGCCCGAGTCGAAACTACTGCTTATCGGTACGAGCGAAGGGATACGCAACGCCAAAAAGATTATTCGCAAAAAGAGCAAACCCGAAGAGCTCAAATACATTTAAACCCGAGGGGCGTTAAGAGCGAACTGCGGATAAATTCGGTAAGCTTTGCTTACGAAAATCTTTTATTGGAAACGAAGGCTTCAGCCTCGTCACAAGGTGGTGCCAACATAGCGCTTGCTTATTTTATTGCTAAAAACTTAAAAAGGTATTTCTATGTCCGACTATACCGTTACTCCGCTCGAGGGCGGACTTGCCAATGTCAAAGGTTTCTTTTGCGACGCCGTCAATGTCGGCATGCGCACCAACCCCGCGAACTCCGGTATTTCCGATATCGACGGCGATGTGGCGTTTATCCGTAGCGATACGCCGTGCGATATTGCCGCCGTCTTTACGAGTAATCGCTTTCAAGCCGCGCCCATCAAGCACTTTTTGCGTTACGAAGAAGGATTTCAAACCGACTTTGTCCTCGTCAACGCCAAAAACGCCAACGCCATGACGGGAAAGAGAGGGGTAGAAGATATCGACACCATCATGTCGGCGCTTTCGTCCAAAATCGACGTGCATAACCCCGTTATGAGTTCGACGGGCGTCATCGGATATCGTCTGCCGGTCGAAAAAATCGTCTCGGCGTTCGACAAGTTCGATTTTAACGCCAAAAACTCCGATGCGGCGGCACGCGCCATTATGACCACCGACAGCTTCAAAAAGGAACTTGCCTACCGCGTGAGACTCGAGAGCGGCGAGAGTTTTACCGTCGCCGCCATCGCCAAAGGAGCGGGGATGATCAATCCTCAAATGGCTACGATGCTCTGCTTTGTCGTCACCGATGCCGACGTACCGAAAGAGGAGATGAAACCGTTGCTTCAAGAAGCGACGGAAGGCTCGTTCAACCGTATCTCCGTCGACGGCGACATGTCTACCAACGATACGGTGATGCTACTTGCCAACAAACGTGCGGCTTGTTATGACAAAACGGCGTTTGCGGAGGTCTTGAACCGTATGCTTTTTGATCTGGCGATGATGATATTGCGCGACGGCGAAGGGGCGAACAAAGTGGTGGCGTTTACCGTTAAAGGAGCGGCAAGCGACGAAGAGGCGCGCATCGCCGCGACGGCGCTGAGCAACTCGCTTTTGGTCAAAACCGCCCTTTTCGGCGAAGATCCCAACTGGGGACGTATCGCTTCCACTATCGGCGCCAGCGGCGTGGCGTGCGACGAAGAGAAGCTCTCCATCCGCTACGATGACTTGATCGTTTACGACCGAGATCATCCGCAGCTCGACGAAGCGCGCGAAGAGGCCGCTTACGAGATCATGCGCAAAGCGCGTTTCGACGTCGTTTGCGATTTGGGTATGGGCAACGGTAGCTACACCGCATACGGTTGCGACCTGAGCTACGAATATGTCAAAATCAACGCCGAATACCGTACCTGATAGCGACGTTTTAACGTCAAAACGGTTATAATTTAACTATAAACAACACCAAGGAGAGTAACCATGCTACACGAATATAGAGACGAAATTCACGAACTCAAACAGCAAAACGCCCATTTTGCCAAGATTTTCGAAAAACATAACGAACTCGATCAAAAAGTCGAAGATGCCGAAGCGGGAAGAGTACCGATGAGCGATTTCGAACTCGAAAATCTCAAAAAAGAGAAACTTCGCCTCAAAGACGAAGCCTATCATATGATCTTGCAATACAAAAAGAGTAAGGAAGCCTAAGCGCTTACTTCTCCTCCAAAAGCTTTTGACGCCGTTTATGGCGTACGAGATAAAAGAGCGAAATCAACATGACCGCAACAAGCGCTATCAGTGTCGCCGTATGCAAATAGCGCGATATCAATGTCTCGTTCGATCCGATCAGATATCCTATCGCCACAAGGACAACGACCCATATCCCCGCCCCCAATGCGGTATAGAGTGCGAATTTTCCCAAATGCATTCGCGCCAAACCCGCAGGCAAAGAGATAAGCTGTCTGATACCGGGAATCAAACGACCGTTAAAGGTGGAAATCTCTCCGTGGGTACGAAAGAAGCGTTCGAGTTTTTCGAGCGTCTCTTCCTTGATACCGACAAATTTGCCGTAGCGCAACAAAAAGGCTCTGCCGAAATGCATCGCGATATAGTAGTTGAAAAGCGCACCGGCCACAGAACCCGCGATACCGAACAAAATCGCAAACAAAAGATTCATTTCTCCTTTGTATGCCAGGTAGCCTGCCGGCACCATAATCACTTCGCTGGGAAAAGGGAAAAAGGTACTTTCCAAAAACATCAAAAGAAAAATACCCGCATACCCCATCGAACCGACGGTCTCGACCAGATAAGCGGCGATGTCGTGAAGCATGGAAGATTATTCTTTGAATGCGCCGACGGAGGTGAGCTTTTTGTAGCGCTCTTCGAGCAGGGTTTCAATCGGCTTTGCTTGCAACTCTTTGAGACTTTCGAGGTAGTAGCGCTTCAGTACTTCGGCTGCCGTCGTTTTGTCGCGATGCGCGCCGATAAGCGGCTCATCGAGTACGTCGTCGACCAATTTGTGTTTGAGCAGTTCATCCGGCGTGATTTTAAGCGCCTTGGTCGCCGTTTCGACCTTTTCGGGATCGTTCCATAAAATAGCGGAACACCCTTCCGGAGAGATGACCGAAAAGACGGCATAGCGCATCATCGCCAACTTATCCGCCACGCCGATCGCCAAGGCGCCGCCCGAACCGCCTTCACCGATCACCACC
>JALVPA010000131.1 GCA_027026055.1 Campylobacteraceae bacterium
CAATCTTTATCCCTCTTCTTACAAAACCCTTTTCGATTTTGATACAATTGTGCTACAATGCCAAAAATTTTCAACGCCAATACAAAGTAAGTGCCTATGAAAAACCTGATCATCGTCGAATCGCCGGCAAAAGCCAGAACCATCTCCAACTTTTTGGGCAAAGAGTATAAAGTCGTCGCTTCCAAAGGGCATATTCGCGACCTGCCCAAAAACAGTTTCGGTATCGTAATCGACGACGAAACGGGAGACTTCATCCCCAAATATACCATCCCAAAAGAGGCAAGCGCCACCGTCAAAGAGCTCAAAAAACTCGCCAAAGAGGCCGAGACGGTCTATATCGCCACCGACGAGGATAGAGAAGGAGAGGCGATCGGGTATCATATCGCCAAAGCGATCGGCAAAGCACCCGAATCGCTGCCGCGCATCGTCTTTCACGAAATTACCAAAAGCGCTATCACCCATGCGCTCGAAAATCCACGAAAAGTCGATATGCACTCGGTCGATGCGCAGCAGACCAGACGTCTACTCGATCGTATCGTCGGCTACAAGCTCTCTCCGCTACTTAGCTCCAAAATCCAAAAAGGATTAAGCGCCGGGCGGGTACAAAGTGCGGCGTTGAAATTGGTGGTGGATAGAGAACGCGAAATCAAAGCCTTTGTCCCCCAAGAGTATTGGAGTATCAAAGGAGTTTTCGACCAAGAGGTCGAAGCCGACATCTACAGTTTCGACGGCAACAAGATCGAAAAGCTTACAATCGCCAACGAAGCGGCGGCGACCGAGATCGAAAACGCCGCAAAAGCGGATAGCTTTCGTGTCGCATCGATCGAAAAGAGCGAACGCAAAAGCAAAACGCCGCCGCCTTTTATGACCTCTACGCTCCAACAAACCGCTTCGACGCAACTGGGTTTTTCGCCCAAAAAGACGATGATAATCGCCCAAAAGCTCTACGAAGGGGTTAAAACGGACAAAGGGGTGACCGGGGTAATCACCTATATGCGTACCGACTCGCTCAATCTTGCCCAAGAGGCGGTCGAAGCGGCGCGCAAACATATCGCCGAAACGTTCGGAAACGCCTATTTGCCCGCCAAGCCCAAACGCTACGCCAGCAAATCCAAAGGTGCGCAAGAAGCGCACGAGGCGATCCGCCCGACGATGGTGGACTTCACGCCCGAAAAGGCGGTAAAGTATCTCTCCGCGGACGAACTCAAGCTCTACAAACTTATCTATAACCGCTTCTTAGCGTGTCAGATGACCGACGCGCGTTTCGAGTCGCAAACGATCTTTTTTGCCGGAGATCGCACCGTATTCAAAGCGACGGGACGCAAACTACTCTTCGACGGCTTTTACCGCGTCACGGGATACAACGAAAAAGATCGTCTTTTGCCGACATTCGAAGAAGGCGCACCCGCCACGTTGCACAAAATTCTCAAAGAACAGCACCACACCGAACCGCCCGCACGTTATAACGAAGCGAGCCTTATCAAAAAGCTGGAAAGTCTCGGTATCGGACGTCCCAGCACCTACGCGCCCACCATTACCATTTTGCAACAGCGCAACTACATCGAGATAGAAAAAAAACGCATCAAACCGACCGAGATCGCCTTTACCGTCATCGAGGTGCTCGAAAAGCATTTCCCCGAAATCGTCGATAGCAACTTCACGGCGAATATGGAAGAGACGCTGGACAAGGTAGCAAGAGGCGAGGAGGATTGGCAAAAAATCCTCAAAGCGTTCTATACTCCCTTTATGCATAAAATCGAAGAGGGCAAAAAAAAGATCAAAAGCCTCAAGACCGCCGTACCTACGGGCGAAATGTGCCCGCAATGCGGCGCCCCGCTGGTACTGCGCAAAGGACGTTACGGAGAATTTGTCTCGTGTTCGGCGTTTCCCAAATGCAAATATACGAAAAATGTCGACGAAAAAGAGAGCGATGCTCCCGAAACAAGCGACGAAGTGTGCGAAAAATGCGGTTCGCCGATGGTGGTCAAAAACTCCAGACGCGGTAAGTTTCTCGCGTGTAGCGCCTATCCAAAATGCAAAAACGCCAAACCGCTCAACCCGCCCAAAACCCTCGATGTGCCATGCCCGGAATGCGGCGGAACGCTCCAGGAACGCCAAGGCAGACGCGGTACCTTTTACGGCTGTAGCAACTACCCCGAGTGCAAATTTATCGCCAACTTCGAACCGGTGAACAAAAAGTGCCCCGAGTGCGGATACCTGATGGGCATCAAGCACCTCAAATCGGGTGATGTCTATACCTGTTTCAAATGCAAACACAAAGAGAAAGCTGATGTCTAAACGTCCCGTATTTTTATGCGCCATCAACAATATCCTTAGCGGTACGTGTAACGAAGATTGCAAATTTTGCACCCAAAGTGTTCGCTACCACGCCGATATCGAACGCTATACCTATAAACCCGTCTCACAAATCGTAGAAGAGGCCAAACGCGCCCATGTGCACGGCGCACTCGGCTACTGCCTCGTAACGGCGGGCAAAGGACTGGACGACAAAAAAACCGATTATGTCGCCGAAGCGGCGCAAGCGATCAAAAAAGAGTTGCCTTCATTGACACTGATAGCGTGCAACGGCACGGCGTCGGTCGAGCAACTGCGCTATCTCAAAACGCACGGCATCGACAGCTACAATCACAATTTGGAGACAAGCGAAGCCTACTACAGCGAGATATGCACCACACACGGATGGCAAGAGCGTTACGCCACCTGCGAAGCGGTTAAAACAGCGGGTTTGGCGCTTTGTAGCGGCGGTATCTTCGGTATGGGCGAAACAAAAGAGGACCGCGACAACCTGCTGGAGGCAATCGTATCGCTCTCACCCGAATCGGTACCGCTCAATTTTTACCATCCCAATCCTGCACTCCCCATCAAAGAGCGCACAATCAACAAAGAAGAAGCTACGGCAATCATCCGTAAAGCCAGAGAGATGCTGGGCGAAGAACGGCTATTGATGGTAGCGGGCGGTAGAGAGCTTCTCTTCGGCGGTGCGGAAGCGGAAATGTTCGATGCGGGCGCCAACGCTATTGTCATCGGCGACTATCTCACCACTCCCGGAGCGGCACCGCATAAAGACCTGGAGATGCTAAGAAAGCTCGGCTTGGAGGTGGCCACACACTGTGATCAACACTGAAATCACCCTTATTCTTACACTGTCGTTACTATTGTGGATCTCTCCTTATGTCGCAAAAACCTTACGTCTTCCCGTACCCGCTACGGAAATCATGCTCGGCTCAATTGCCGCTTACTACGGTTTTATCGGAAAAAACAACGCTTTCGATATTATTGCCGAAGTGGGCTTTTTGTATTTGATGTTTTTAGCCGGTATGGAAGTGGATCTCAAACAGCTTCGCAACAGCTCCAAAGAGACGATTCGGCGCGCCATACTCTTTTTGGGGATTATGACACTTTTTTGTATCGGCACCGGTATCGCACTGCAGATGCATACGATCGTGATACTTTCGATGCCACTTATCTCCATCGGACTTTTGGCATCACTAAGCAAAACCTACGGCAAAGATGCCGTATGGCTAAAAACCGCTTTTACCGTAGGTATTTTGGGAGAGATCCTCTCCATAGCCGTTTTAACGATATACGATGCGGCAAGTAGTGCCGAAGGTTCCGATGCATTGATTCATAAACTCCTCTACCTCGCTTTTTTCGTTTTTACGATTTTTCTTCTCTATCGGGCACTACATCTGCTTTTTTGGTGGTTTCCCGAGCTCAAACCGATCCTCGTACCCAAGTTCGATACCGCCGATCGGGATATCCGTCTCTCGATGGCGCTCTTTTTCATTATGGTCACCGTCATGCTCTACTTGGAACTGGAGTTGGCGCTTGGAGCTTTTATCGCGGGGATGGCGCTTTCTATCTTCTTTCGACAAGAGCACAATCTTGAAGAACGGATGTCCGGGATGGGATTCGGGCTATTGATACCGATATTTTTTATCCATGTAGGAAGTTCCTTCGATCTTAACGCACTACCTATCGAAGGAGTCGTCAGCGGAGCCTTGCTAATAACCGTCATTATGTTTGCGGGAAGATTGCTGGCGGCTTATGTTTTTCAACGCAGCGAAGGAAAACGTCAAGCGCTTTTGGTAGGTTTTTCGCTTTCGATGCCGCTGACGTTGCTTATCGCCGTAGCGACTATCGGCTATGAAACGAAACTTCTCGATATCCTCAACTACTATCGTCTCATTTTGGCAAGTATGTTCGAAATCCTTATCGGTATGAGCGCAATCGCTTTTCTCAATCTTCGCGATCGACGGCGGCTATCGCCTTAAGCAGCTCTTCTTGCGCCCTTTCCGCCGCTTCCATCTGTTCTTTGGTGATATTGATGTCATACTCGTCGCTTTCGACAACGCCCATGACTTTCATGCCTCTTATTTTGAGCTCTTCCTCTTTAGCAGCGGAAGCTTGCCGTTGTAATGTCTCGGCCGTAACGCGTTTTTGCTTCAACTCCTCTATCAATACCGCCTCTTTAGACGCTGTTTCGGCTGTCGCTTTCGCCGCTGTTATCTTTTCCGCCTTTTCTTTCTTTTCGGTCGTTTTTCGCGCCTGTGACTGCGCTTGCGCTTTTTCCTCGGCTTTTCGTTGCTCCGTCAAAGCTTTCTGGCGCGCCTCTTCCGCTTTCGCTTTCTCTTCCGCCAAGCGTTTGGTCCCTTCGACCACTTCAGCCGATTGTATATCGGGCCGAGAGATCTCTTTTTCACCCTCTTTTTTGGTTCTTGTCTGCGTATGACCCGATTTTTGCTCGTTCTTTACCGTCGTGTCGGCATTCCCCGATTCCACACTTTTTTCGGCGGCTTTTTTATTTTTGGACGGGATTGTAACGACGGTGACTTCCGGTTCTTTCGAAATCTGCGTTTGAGGTGTAACGGAAGATACTTTGCTTTCTTTTTCGGGTAATATCTCTTCCCCTTTTTCGTCGCCTTCCTCGTCGATATCGTCGAGCTCGTTGTCCACATCTTCCAGTTTTTGAGCGACTACTTTCAACTCGCTGATCAAATCGGCTTGATCTTTTTCGACATATCTGAAGTTACGATCCAGATCGAAAGGATTGGCAGATGCTGCCATCGATTGCGTCCAAGCCAAACAAACGACCATCCATAGATAACGTTGCATAATTACTCCTTCGCTTGTAGTTGTTTTAGTTCGAAATACTCTTTTTGAAGCTTTTGATTTTCACGCATCAAATACGCTTTTTGTTGTGTCAGCATCCGCTTCTCCTCTCTCAAACGTTTCCAAACCGCCAGCGAGTTTTCACCGTACATCAATGTACCGATATAGATACCGAAGAGCAAAATGGCGATAGTTGTCAAAAGCAATGCTTTAAGCGACAATCCCGCCAAACCTTCTTCGCTCACAAGCCTTCCTTACGATACTACTTTTCAAACAAACTACCGCCCAAATACTCGAACTGTCCGAGTTCGGCCTCAATTTCGAGTAGTCTGTTGTATTTGGCGATACGATCGCTTCTTGCCGTCGAACCCGTTTTGATCTCGCCCGTATTGAGCGCCACGGCAAAATCGGCGATAAAGGTATCTTCGCTCTCTCCCGAACGATGACTCATCACACAACGATATCCGCTACGTTGCGCCAAGCGTACCGTTTGCATCGTTTCGCTGACGGTTCCTATCTGATTGGGTTTGATCAAAATGGCATTGGCGATACCCTTTTGGATACCTTCGGCTAAAATGGAGACATTGGTGACAAACAAATCGTCGCCGACCAACTGTACTTTATCCGCCAATCTCTCCGTCAAGACTTTCCATCCGTCCCAATCGTCTTCACTCAATCCGTCTTCGATGGAAACAATGGGATACTTCGCGCACAACGCTTCGTAATACGCCACCAACTCGGCACTTTCAAGCGTTCTGTTTTCGGATTTGAGCACATATTTGCCATCGTCGCCGACCAATTCGCTGGCGGCGACATCGAGCGCGATGGCAATCTGCTCGCCGGGCTTATATCCCGCCGCTTCGATCGCTTGCATGATGACTTGGATCGGCTCTTCGTTGGATTTGAGATTGGGCGCGAAACCGCCTTCGTCGCCTACTGCGGTACTTTCGCCCATGCCGTCGATGATCTTTTTGAGGTGATGATAAACCTCCGCCGAAGCGCGCAACCCTTCGCTAAAACGATCGAAACCGACCGGCATGATCATGTATTCCTGAAAATCAACCGAGTTATTCGCATGCTCGCCGCCGTTGATGATGTTGAGCATCGGTACGGGCATCGTAACGGCATTGGCGCCGCCGAGATAACGATAAAGCGGCATTTTGAGACTTTGTGCGGCAGCGCGCGCTACCGCCATCGAAACCCCCAACACCGCATTGGCGCCGAGATTGCCGTAGTTGTGCGTACCGTCAAGCTCTTTCATTGTTACATCGATCTCCGCTTGATTGAACGGACTGAGTCCGACCAACGCATCGTTGATGGTACCGTTAACGTTTTCGCACGCTTTGAGCACCCCTTTGCCCATAAAGCGTTCACCGCCGTCTCGCAACTCCAATGCCTCGCGTTTTCCCGTACTCGCACCGCTGGGAACGATAGCACTCGCTACGGTCCCGTCGCTCAAGCTTACCGTCGCGCGTACCGTAGGATTTCCTCGGCTATCCAGCACCTCGTCTGCTCTCACCTCATCGATAAATATCATCTATGTCCGTCCTTTCGATATGATTTTACAAAATTGCATCTATTTTATCAAAAGTTACCCTATAATCGTCTAATAAACACGGAGATTATCACTTGTCTCCACACATGCCGGTACCGTTCGACGAAATAAGTACTATCATTTTAAGATACGTCTTGATTTGCGCTTGTAGAGAAGACGATTTGATCAACACAAATGAAGACTATGGGGTGGGATGGCTTGCGGGGCGCGAGGAGTGCAGCCTCTCCTATACGGCAAAATAGTGTAATTCGCCGATTGTATCGGCAATACTTTATGTATCGCTCTTTTCTATCTCCTCTTGGCTCATCGCCAACTTCTCGCCGAAACCAAGGGCTTCTTTGATCTTCGCTTCTATTTCCGCGCGTAGTTCGGGATTTTCTTTAAGCGTCTGTTTGGCGTTCTCTTTGCCTTGTCCGAGCTTTTCGGCACCGTAACTGAACCATGCACCCGATTTGTCGACAATATCGAGCTTGACGCCATAGTCGATCAGTTCGCCCTCATAACTGATCCCCTCGCCAAACATGATATCGAACTCCGCTTGTCTAAAGGGCGGTGCCACTTTGTTTTTGACCACTTTGACTTTAACACGGTTGCCGATCTGTGACTCACCCTGCTTAAGCGTGGCGATACGGCGTACGTCGATACGCACCGAGGCGTAAAACTTGAGCGCGTTACCGCCCGTGGTGGTCTCCGGAGAACCGTAGCCCATCGTGCCGATTTTCATACGGATTTGGTTGATAAAAATGACCGTCGTGTCGGTTTTGTGAAGAAGTCCCGTCAACTTACGCAACGCTTGCGACATGAGTCTGGCTTGCAAGCCTACATGCTGATCGCCCATATCACCCTCGATTTCGGTTTTGGGCGTAAGCGCGGCAACAGAGTCGACCACGATCAGATCCACCGCACCGGAGCGCGCCAAAGTCTCCAAAATATCGAGTGCCTGCTCTCCGAAATCGGGCTGAGAGACCAGCAAATTCTCCACATCCACACCGAGATTTTTGGCATAGATCACATCCAGCGCATGCTCCGCATCGATAAAGGCGCAAACCATATCTTTTTTCTGCGCCGATGCGATACTTTGAAGCGCTAATGTGGTTTTTCCCGAAGATTCGGGCCCATAGATCTCTATGATGCGTCCCTTAGGGATCCCGCCGATCCCGAGTGCCATATCAAGCCCCAAAGAACCGGTAGAAATCGCTTCTATCGGCTCGATTTCCCTGTCACCGAGACGCATCAACGTCCCTTTCCCGAACGCTTTGTCTATCTGTTTGATCGCCATATCGAGCGCTTTTTGTTTCTGAGGATCCATTGCCATTGTCATGTCCTTATCCTTTATGTTGCGGTAATTTTATCTAAATAATCATTAGTTATTTAGTCATAGTGCAAGTCTAAAGGATTTTTCACACCATGTAAAAAAATATTACAAATTGTCATTTTTTTTTGTTTTTTTCCGAGCTAACTACGTTTAGTCGATTCTTGGTAGCGATATGCTAAAATACCCAAACTTTATCATAAGGGATTTGCATGCCCAACCCGATACAACTGGCACACTCCCCCGATGCGGACGATATCTTTATGTACTATGCCGTCGCATTCGGATGGGTTGACACGCACGCGTTGAGATTCGAAAACACCGCACTTGATATCGAAACACTCAATGTCGAAGCGTTAAGGGGGACATACGACGTTACCGCCATAAGCTTCGGTCTTTATCCTCATATCAAAGAGGAGTATGCGCTCCTGCGCACGGCAATCAGCTTCGGCGAAGGATACGGTCCCAAACTCGTCAAACGCAAAGGCGAAAAGCTCAAACGACGCTTTAAAGTCGCACTTTCGGGTCGTTACACTACCAATGCCATGCTTTTTCGCATTTACTACCCGGATGCACGTCCCGTTTATATGAACTTTCTCGAGATAGAAGAAGCGGTGCTGCGTGGCGAGGTCGATGCCGGGGTATTGATCCACGAATCGATTCTCGATTTTGACGAAAAGTTGGAGGTGGAAAAAGAGGTATGGGACATTTGGACGGAGTTGGCGGGTGAAGGTTTGCCGCTACCTCTCGGTGGAATGGCCTTGCGCCGCAGCATACCGCTCAATCGCGCCGTTGAGATAGAGAAAATCCTCACCGAGGCGGTCAAAGTCGCCAATGCACGCAAAGAGGAACTCTGCGCCAAGCTCGAAACGGAAAACCTCGTACGTATCGGCGACGAAATGCTTGCAAAATATCTCGATATGTATGCCTCCGATGCCTCCGTCGAATTGAACGATTTGCAACGCAAAGCGCTCGATACCCTTTACGAGATAGGCTTTAAACACAGTCTATGGGAATGCCCGATAAAAACAGAGGATTACTTGATACCCAGAGAATACAGCGACCTGCGTACAAAATGAGGAATGAGGAATGAGGAATGAGAAACCGAAAATAAATAGAAGCATTGCGCAACAATGCATACCAAATCTATTCACTCTTCACTATTCACTCTTCACTAAAATACAAGGAAAAGCCCTTGTTTTTTAAAACCGTCGACTTCTCCGCATACAGCAGCATCAAAATCGGGCAGCCTACCGAAGTGCTAATGATCGAAAATGGCGATGCAATCCCGCGCGATCGCTACCTTGTCGGAGGCGCCAACAACCTGCTCGTCTCCCCGACACCTCCGCCGTTAATGATGCTCTCGAAAGACTTTGCCTACTTCGAAGTTAAAGAGGGTTTTTTGGAAATCGGTGCGGCAACCCCGACAGGGCGCATCGTCAGCTACGCCAAAAAGCACGATATCGGCGGCTTCGAGTTTTGCGCCAAGCTTCCCGGTACGCTCGGCGGAATGCTGGCAATGAATGCGGGCGTTAAAACGTATGAAATTTTCAATTTGGTGCACAGCATCGAAATAGAAGGCAAATGGATACCGAAAGAAGCCGTCAAACACGGCTACCGTTTTGCCGAATTACCGGGTATCGCTACCGCAGCACGTTTTAAAATAACAAAAGGGTTCGATTCCGTTTTGCTTGAAGCGTTGCTCGCATTACGTACCAACCAACCAAAAGAGCCGAGTGCGGGTTCGGCATTTAAAAACCCCAAAGGGGATTTTGCGGGAAGATTAATCGAAGCTGTAGGACTAAAAGGCTTTCGTTACGGCGATATGGCATGGAGCGAAGTGCATGCCAACTTTTTGGTCAATTTGGGAAAAGGAACGTTCGAACAAGCCGACTATCTTCTCAAACTTGCCAAAGAAAAAGTTTATCGTACCTTCGGTATTCTCCTACAAAAGGAGATTATCGTACTTTAACGGATTATTCGCTTTCTCTCGCGCAACGTACGCAGCGGATATAATAGCTCTTCGATGCGGGACGCTTATAGCGATAGGCATCTGCGGGATAAATGACATAAAAACGACCTCTTTCCACCCCCGTCGCCGTCCAAAAGTCTCCATCGCGCGTGTTGACAAACTGTTCGCCGGGCTCTTGATGTCGCGAAGAGAGTTCGTCGACACTCGGTAATCTCCAGTCGTTGTATCCCGCATAGTCCAAATTGGCGCAATAGCGCACGGCGTACGCGTGCGTTCCGACTTTTCCCAGCGTACGATTGCGATGATACGCCGTCTCTTCCGCGACCGTATACGGAGCGTCTTGCCACATCAACCCGGTCTCTCTATCCACATAAACCTTTTGCTTATCGCAATCGTACTGCTTCGCCGCCTGTTGGACGGGTGCGGGTTTGAGATCTCCGCCTCCCCACATGAGCGATACGACCGCAACACTTAACGCTACGATTTTCAACATGACCCTGTCTCCTTCCGATTTAAACTCATTTATCATAATATAAGATAACTCAAATTCAGCTAAAGCGTTATGGGCGGATCGTGATGGGAACTCCCAGCTTGACACTTTCCCAAAGCTGTTTCATCTTTTTGTTCGGCACCGCCATACACCCCTCCGTCCAGTCGTGCGCTAACGTATATTCGTCACCTCTGCCGTCGGCGTTCCACTTGGGCTGTCCGTGGATCGTGATATAGCCGCCGGGGTTGACGCCGCGTTTTTTCGCTTCGGCAATATCTTGTTCGTTCGGATAAGAAATCATCAAAGAGCGATAAAGTCTCGGATCGCATTTTTTACGTACGATCGTGTAACTGCCTTCGGGTGTTCGATAATCTCCCGCTCGAATTTTATCGCCTTTATCGGCGTTTTTACCGAGAGACATACGCGATTCGAAAATTTTTTTGCCTTTGTGATAACCGTAAAGCATACGTTTGGATTTGTAGGCTTCAAGCTTGTCTATCAACAAGTCGCTCTTTAGCTCTTTACCCAAAGAAAGCTCTCTTAAACATGCTCTGATATCGTAAGGCGTTTTATCCGCTTTTCCGACGTATGTCGGTTTGCCGCATCCCGAAAAATATATCATACCCGCCGGTACTATCGACAGATAGAGTAGTATGCGTTTCATTTCACTATTTCTCCCACTCGTTTTGTAATGCGCGTTGCTTGTGCTTCTCTTTTTTGTACGATGACGCTTGTTTCATTTTTTGGAGACGGTTGAGCTTGCCGACCTCTTCTTCTCTCATCGTATCGAACTCCTCTTTATCTACATTTCCTTCTTTGACGATATCTCGGTAAAGTCGAAAGATATACGCTTTAAGATATCGATGATACTCCGAGTCCAAATAAGGCTCTTCCAATTTTTTCAAAATAGAAAAAAGTGCGTCGAATTTCGAAACGAAGGTATCGATATCCGTCTTTTCGTTTCGAAACATCTTATAGAGATTTTTCGCGATTTTCTCCAAGGTAGCCATATATTTTTGACGGCGGTATTTCTCTATCTGCTTGGGGGTATATCTCGAAATAGACACTCCTTTACACAACAACCGTAATAAGATCGATGAAAAAATTGTAGCGAAATTATATTGAGAGTGCGATACCGCGACAATGCGGTATCTTTGAAAAGAAAGGGAGGATTATGCGTTAGCCGCAGCTTTTGCCGCTTCGAGCGCTTCATCGTAGTTGGGCTCTTCGGTAATTTCGGGTACCACTTGCTTGTAAGCGATTTTGCCGTCTTTACCGATGACGAAGATCATTCTCGCCAATACGCCCGCCAAAGGACCGTCCGCAAGAAGCGCACCGTACGCTTTACCGAAATCTTTGTTTCTAAAGTCGGAGCAAACTTTGATATTTTCGATGCCCGCCGCACCGCACCAGCGTGCCGCCGCAAAAGGAAGGTCCATAGAGACCGTGATCACCTCTACGCCGTCGAGGTTTGCCGCCGCTTCGTTGAACTTGCGTGTTTCCGCATCGCAAACGGGCGTATCGAGAGAAGGTACCGCTACGACCAACTGTACTTTACCCTCTCCGCCGATTTGCTCGTCTTGAAGCATCGGGTTGGAGTTGACTACCGTAACTACCGGCGCCGTATCGCCTACATTTACTTCGTTACCTGCCAAATTACATACCGTGTCTTTTTTGAAAGTGACTGTTGCCATCTTT
>JALVPA010000132.1 GCA_027026055.1 Campylobacteraceae bacterium
CGAAGTCAAAGAGACCTTCGTGATGCGTTCGCGTATCGTTTCGCTCATTCGGCGCTTCTTCGAAGATCACGGTTTTTTGGAGGTCGAAACGCCGATGATGCATCCGATCCCCGGCGGGGCGAACGCCAAACCTTTTATCACGCATCACAATGCGCTGGGGGTCGATCGCTATTTGCGTATCGCGCCCGAGCTCTACCTCAAACGACTGGTTGTAGGCGGTATGGA
This sequence comes from Campylobacteraceae bacterium, assembly GCA_027026055.1. Taxonomy (GTDB): domain Bacteria; phylum Campylobacterota; class Campylobacteria; order Campylobacterales; family Sulfurovaceae; genus JALVPA01. Next base: position 226 of record JALVPA010000132.1, read on the forward strand.
AGCGGTCTTCGAAATCAACCGCAATTTCCGAAACGAAGGGATGGATCAAACCCACAATCCGGAGTTCACCTCGATCGAATTTTATTGGGCGTTTCACAATTATAAAGATCTGATGGCACTCACCGAGGCGCTTTTTGATTACCTTTTCGAGCATCTCAACTTGCCAAAAACCCTGCGCTACGGCGATATGGAGATCGACTTTTCCACGCCGTTTGCCAAAATTCCTTTTGTCGAGTCGCTCACCCGTATCGGCGGCGTACCCAAAGCGGTCTGTCACGACAGAGACAAAGCGATCGCATACCTCAAAGAGCACGGCGTCGACGTCAACGAGAAACTTTCGTTAGGCTATCTGCAAGCGGAACTTTTCGACGAATTTGTCGAGAGCAAACTGATCGACCCGACTTTCATCACGGACTACCCCATCGATATCTCGCCGCTCTCGAGACGTAGCGACGAAAACCCCGACATCGCCGAACGATTCGAACTCTTTATCGCGGGCAAAGAGATCGCCAATGGCTTCAACGAACTCAACGATCCGCTCGATCAATACGAACGCTTCAAAGCCCAAGTCGAAGCCAAAGAGACCGGTGCGGACGACGAAGCGATGCATATGGATCTTGACTTCGTACGTGCGCTCGGTTATGCGATGCCTCCGACCGCGGGCGAAGGGATCGGTATCGATCGCTTGGTGATGTTGTTGACCGACAAGCACTCTATCCGAGACGTCATCCTCTTCCCCGCCATGAAGCCCGAAACGGCGTTGGAGAGTGTTCAAACCTCCGAAAAAGTGTGCAAAAAATGCGGTCACGACGTCGAAGAGGATCTCAAACCCGCAAAAAAAGGCAAAGGCTACTTTTGTATCGACGCCGCGGCTTGCGCCAAAAGAGCGCAAGAGAAGAAAAAGTAAAAATAGGATATAAATCGGTTACGATTTACCACCGAAATACAAAGGAAACAGTATGCCTTACGCTATGGAAACATTCGATCCCGAAGTATTCGAAGCGATCGAGAACGAATACAAACGTCAAAACGAACACCTCGAAATGATCGCAAGCGAGAACTTTACGCTTCCTGCGGTTATGGAAGCGATGGGTTCGGTCTTTACCAACAAATACGCCGAAGGGTATCCCGGCAAACGTTATTACGGCGGATGCGAATACGCCGACAGAGTCGAACAACTCGCCATCGACAGAGCCAAAAAGCTTTTCGGCTGCGAATATGTCAACGTCCAGCCGCATTCGGGCTCTCAAGCCAACGGCGCCGTTTATGCCGCACTGCTCAAACCTTACGATAAAATCTTGGGGATGGATCTCAGTCACGGCGGACACCTCACGCACGGAAGCAAACCGAGTTTTTCGGGCAAAAACTACCGTAGCTTCACCTACGGTGTAGAACTGGACGGGCGTATCGACTACGATCGCGTACTCGACATCGCCAAAATCGTCCAACCCGACATTATCGTCTGCGGCGCTTCCGCGTATGCGCGCGAAATCGATTTCAAAAAGTTCCGAGAAATCGCCGATGCGGTGGGAGCGATCCTCTTTGCCGATATCGCCCATATCGCGGGATTGGTCTGCGCGGGCGAGCATATGAGCCCCTTCCCTTATGCCGATGTCGTCACCACCACGACGCACAAAACGTTGGCGGGTCCCAGAGGCGGGATGATCATGACCAACGACGAAGAGATCGCCAAAAAGATCAACTCTGCTATCTTCCCGGGACTTCAAGGCGGACCGCTCGTACATGTCATCGCCGCCAAAGCGGTCGGCTTCAAATACAACCTTTCCGACGAGTGGAAAGCCTATGCCAAACAAGTCAAAGCCAATGCCAAAGTTTTGGCGGAAGTGTTGATGCAACGCGGCTACAATGTCGTTAGCGGCGGTACCGACAACCACTTGGTACTTGTGAGCTTCCTCGATAAAGAGTTCAGCGGAAAAGACGCCGATGCAGCGCTCGGTGCGGCGGGCATTACCGTCAACAAAAACACCGTCCCCGGCGAAACGCGCAGTCCTTTCGTCACTTCGGGTATTCGCATCGGATCGCCCGCACTAACAAGCCGCGGTATGAAAGAAAAAGAGTTCGAACTGATCGCCAACCGCATCTGCGACGTGCTGGACAACATCGATGACGAAGCGCTCCACGCCAAAATCAAAGAAGAGATGAAAGCGCTCGCTTCGCAATTTATCATCTATGACAAACCCATCTACTGATTCTTTGGCAGAGCCGACGGTCGAGTACCTCGGCTTGCGTTTTGTCGCGGATCACTATTATCTCAAACGTACCCATATCGTAGAGAAAATCCTCTTTCGTAATCGTACCTTTTACGCCAAATTCGAACGTATCGACGAAGTGCCGACCGACCTTTTGTTCGAACAGCATCGCAAAGAGGACTACACCGTCGCACTCCCGTTGTTACATCACGACAAAACCCGTTATCTCGTTATCGATTACGACGGCAACGATCCGACCCGTTTTATCTATTTGGCACGTTACGTCATGCAATGCGAAGGGATAGAAACGTTTCGATTGTTTCGAGGAAAAAAAGAAAATCGCATTCAACTTTTCATCGAAACCTCTCCGCTCTCCTTAGAAGAGGCACAAACACGATTGGAAAAACTCTCTTCGCTTTTCGAAGCCAAAATGCCCAAAGAGTGGAAAACTCTCCCCTCTTCCACCTTACCGAAAGCTTACAATATCGTTACGCTTCCGATAGAGAACATCGAACTTTAATTTGTCTTGTTCTCTTCTTTTTTCACTTTCGAGCAAAATAGCTCCGCGCGATGCTTGTAAGACGCCAATGTCGCTTTTGCCAGCATGTCGTCGCGCATATTTTTTTGGTACGCCGCCGCTTTTTGAGTAAAAAGTTTGCACAACCTTTCGTTTTCCAATGCTTCCTTGTACGCATCGTCCGAGACCGATGCATCGAAAAAACCGCTCCATCCCCAAACCGAAATCAAAGGTATCAACCATACGATACGCCTCATAGTCACCTCCCGTTTAATTTAAATGATAATATCATCTTATTATAATCGTTTCGGCTTAAACTATCTTACGAAAAAAAAGGATAAAAAAACGCCGATTTTTTTAAAGTGGGGAGACTTACGTCATATAGTGTAGTGAGGTCGGTTGTCCGTTACTCAATCTTCATTGCTCATTCGAAACGTCGCATCTTCCGCCAAAACCCGATAGCGATATCCGAAACCGAAATCTTTGTCGGTTGCCAACGTACCTTCGGCAACGACGCGATCGCCCGCTTTGATCGACGCATCGGTCGCCGTAAAGACCAAATCGTCCGTCAGTGTCGCCTCCTCTCCCGTTCCGTCACCGATATGCACCCAATCGCGACGCATGATATCACGTGCCACTTTGTAGACTTTTCCTTTGACTTTGATACGCTTACCCTTCAGCCTATCGGCAAAACGATGCACCTCTTCGACAGTATAAAAAGGTTTCTCTACGAAATTTCCGGTAGCGAGAGAAGGTTGCGAATGTGCGGATTTGAGCGATGTGAGATGCGTTTTCTTTTCCGGTAGATACAGACGATCGACAAAAACGATCGATTGAAACCTCTTATGTAACGTTTTGCTTTTGAAATCGTGGATTACCATTTTCCGTTCGTACCCTATATGATCGCCTACTTTGACGGGAGTGGGCGTCACGGCGATCCACTCCTCTTTTCCACTGCCGCGTACTTTGAGATAGTGATACCCCATCGCTTCGCGTTTCTGTGTCACTTTCGCATAACATATCTTCGAATTGTCGTTTTTCGCTTCCGCTTTCGTTCCGTCTGCGATACACGCCGTCGCCAATGTAGCCAAAAGCGTTACTACACTCGATATTTTTTTCGTTACGATTCGCATCGTCTCGCCTCGCTTTGTATGTTTTTCTCAAATTATATAGTAGCATTCTTAACTATTATATAGTAAACTTCGTATAAATTATTTATAATCGACTACGGTAAATAAAGGAAACATGATGAAAGGTTCATCCTATCTCTTGGGAATCGTATGCGCATCGACGCTTTTTGCCTATGCGGAAACAATAAAGGAGTATTATCCAAGCGGTGCCGTTCGTATGAAAACCCAATATGCGGACGGTACGCACACCCCCGCGTCGGAAGGAATCAAAGAGGGCAAAGAGATCGCCTATTACGAAAACGGTCGTATCGCCTACACCGTCCGCTACAAACAAGGCAAACGCGACGGAAAAATGCTCTGGTACGACAAAAAAGGCAATCTTCTCGAAATCATGCACTATCGCGACGGCAAACGTGAAGGTAAAAACATTCTTTATTACGCCAACGGCAACAAACGTACGGAAGCCAACTATCATAACGATATGCGAGACGGTCCATACAAAGATTACTTTTCCGACGGGACGTTGGCGCTTTCGGTGACCTATCGCAAAGGACGCAAAGAGGGCATCCAAAAAGAGTATCATCCCAACGGTACGCTCGCTTCCGAAGTGCGTTACGTCAACGGCTACAAAGAAGGGATACAAACCTGGTACGATACCGACGGTACGAAGCTTCGTACACAACGTTTCAAGATGGACAGACCCGTCGATCTCCTCGAGAAATTACGACAAAAAGAGCAAAACGCTACCGAAATGATGCTGCAAGGTTTCGATTTCAATCCCCGTACGAAAAGACCCGACTAAAAGGAGAATCCCATGCAAACCCGACCTTTTTATCTGTGTTTTCCGCTCTTTACCGCCGTCGCACTTTACGGCACTTCGTGCAAACACCCCGAAAAACATATCGAAGAGAATAACGCCGTCAAAATCACTTACGAAAATTGCAAACGTAACGGTATAACATGGTGGTACAACGACAACGGCGGCATCAAATCGAAAGTCAACTTTACCGACGGCAAAGAAAACGGCGTTTATACCTCCTACCACGATAACGGCAAAGTCAAACTGACCGTACCGTATGTAGACGGGCAAAAGCACGGTATCCAACGCATTTACTACGACAACGGTCAACTCGGTAGCGAAGTGAACTATGTCATGGGACGACGCGAAGGGGTGATGAGAGAGTGGACTTACGACGGCTATCTCTACAGCGAAGTCTATTATAAACGCAACTATCGCGTCGGCCTTAAAAAATATTACGATAAAAACGGCAAGGTCGTACGCACCGAAGAATACAAAATGGATCGCAATCCCGTCATTGTCACATACCTAAAAGAGAAAGCCGACGAGATCAAAACGGACCTCGCAAAATACGGATTGACACCCTTGGAATCCTTTTCGCAAACAAAGTCGGAATCTCGATAAAACTATGGATTTTGTCGACTTTTGCAATTCTATTTTTATCTTTTATTATTCGTATTATTTTACTATATAGTTTATATCATTTTATATACAATCATTAAAAAAAATGCTTTTTTTAATTCATTTTTAAAGATATATTAAACTTTTAGATGTGAAAATTGTGGTGTCATCACATTTAAAAGGAGACTAAATGACATCGACAATCGTCAAAAGCGCAATCGCCGCTTCACTGTTGTGTAGCGCCGGTTTCGCCGCTGCCAAATACGATAAAAAACCTCCCTTTACCCTCGACAAGCTTCATCAAGTGAAAGTCAAAGGTAAAACGGCGTATCAACCCAAAGCCGACTATGTCGCTTTCGTCAACTACGAGTTGGGAATGCACTGTGTCGGTTTCGACATGAGCTACTGCTGTGTCATTCCGCCTTACAACTCCATCCAATCGCAAGCGATCAAAGTGGGCAAAAAAGGCGCACTCCCCAAACTTTTGACACCGAGAGACAACATCAAACTCTTTGCGTATACCAGAGACAACACCTTCTCCGAAGGAAACAAGATGAAATATTGGACGGTGCGTAAAGACGTCGACGGCGACGGACACCTCGACTCACCCTCGGACAACGTCGCCAACTATGTCTGGACACACCTTTTTATCTATAAAGATCTCGAAGGTACCATTCCCGCAGGCGCGACGGACAAAGATCGCTTGCATGTCGGTAAAGAGATCCCCGTCAAAGTCGACCACGGGCCTTCCGGTGCGCCGATGGCGGGTTATATGAGCTACTCCGGCAAAGACGGCGGCAACGTCGTCATGACCGACACGCTCGTACCTGCTGTCAAAAACGTCAAACTGGTGCTTACCGCATCGTATCTCTGGGATGCGCTGGGACTTCCGCTGACGGCATTTAACGACAGTCGTCGACAAGGCTCGCTTCGTACCGTCACCGAAAAAGATTTCCAACCTTTCCAATACTCGACGGTCGAAATCCATCGTAACGACGGACGCGAACTCAAACAACCCGACGGTACGACCGTCTCCTATTTCGGTACCAACCCCGTCGATATCCCCAACTGTTACGCCTGTCACTCTCGTAACGGGAAAGCGGCAAATATGGCCAGAGACGAAGGACTCAAATACAGCGACCAAGAGTACGATTATTGGAAAAGCTATCCCGACACTTCCGAATATATGGCGAGATTGGCGGAAGCTTCCATCAACATCCTGTCGCTCCACGACGCGCACCACGGTACGGAGTTTTTGAGCGATTACGATCCCAAAGCGCCGAACAACCGTTTGGGTAAAGTGGGGATGGTTAACTGTGCCGACTGTCACGGCGACAACGTGTCGGGTAACCTTCAAGAGCCCAGACCGACCGCGTCGGGATACAAAACGGTCAAAGCCAAAACCTTGACCGAAGCGATCCACGGTTTCCACCTGGCGATGGTACCGATGCCCGATGCGGCGGGTCGCTCGCAAGCGTGTCAATCGTGCCACCCGACACACTTCCAAAACCCTGCGATGAACGACGATACGAACCCCTTCCGCGTAACGGATAGATACGGAGAAGGTCGCTTCGCCAAAGGCGATATCAGGAAATCGGGCGGCGGCTGTTACGTCAGACGCGACGCACACTCCAACCCGTACGCCAAACCGCCCTTCTTCCTCAACGCTTATGGTAAATGGATGCTCGAAAACGTCTCCATGCGCGACGAACACGGCAAAAAAGTCAAGCAGATGCGAGGACTTTACTGTACCAACTGTCACAACAAAGTGGCGCAGGCTTTCTATGCCTACGACGATATCAAAAACGATTCGAAGCAAACGGGCAAGACACTGCGTAACAAGTCGCTCAAAGAGATGGTCAAAGCGGTCGCGGGCGGCAGTATGAAAAAGTTCAAAGCGCTTGCCGACCCCAAAGCGACGGGCGACAACGAAGTGATGAAATACTATACCGAACACAAGTCGGCCGTTTTGGTCAAAAATGTCGGTAAAGACGGCAAACTCGATCTCAAACCGTGGAACCATCCCAAAGGCGGCGAAGTACCGTACAAAGCGGCGTCTGCGGGTAACGACTGGTGGTTGTCGGCGTCCGAACCTCACTGTGCGGATTGTCACGTTGCTCCGTTTGTGGAACAAAATACGGGCGGCAAATACTTCCCGATCGACCAGCCCAACAAATATTCGCTCTTCCGCTACTCCAAAGCGCACGGAAGCATCGCGTGTCAAACATGTCACGAGTCTACGCACGGACTCTACTCCACACGCTACGACGGCGACGAAAGAAGCGTGGACGTAACGACGCACGAACAAGCGTTGCAATACTCTCCGGACGGCAAATATGCAGGACCGGTGACTTGTGCGGCATGTCACACCGTTAATAAAAACGGTGTGCCGGTACAACTCGAAGGCACCAAATACGCCAACGACTACTGGGCGTCCGTCACTTTGGCGCACTTCATGAGAGAGGGCGATCAAAAACTCTCCGTCAAAGAGTTGGTCAAAAAATATCCCTACAAAAAATCGGCGGAAATCGTCAAAAAAAGCTGGAAATAATCCGGCTTTCTCCTCTCTTTGCGGGGAGAAGTTCCCCGCTTTTCTTCTTATCGCTACAACTTTTTCTTCTCTATCGAACGTTAACATTGCATTAGGTATAATAAACGACAAAATCGACGGAGCTTTATGAAATATGCATGACCACAATTTGGACGATCTGATTTTAAACAAACCTTCGCGGAAACGAAGCGGAGTAAAAAACTTTTTAACGTTGGCGGGATTGCTCGTCGTGATTTTGATAGCGGGTATCGTACTGTCGCGTATGATTCTCAACGATGCGGCACAAACCTTGGTACCGCAAGAGATTGACGATATCGGAGCGAACAACCCCGAACTCGAACTCAAACAACCTTCCGAACGAACTTCGTTACGTTTGAACGAAAGCGATTCGGCGCCGTCCGTTTCGACACGCATCGAACTTCCCAAAAAACCCGAAGCTCACGTACGTCAAGTCCCGCAGCAACCGAAGCAAACCGTTGTCGCACATACCGACACGAAACCGAAACGACACGCAACGAAAGCGAAGCCTGCGAAACAAGAGAAGTCGCAACGCGAAAAAACGACAACGTTACCTTCCGAAAAAAGAGACGATTTCTATATACAAGTCGGCTCGTTTTCCAAAACGCCGCCCGAAAAAAGCTTGATTTTGCAAAAAATAAAACGTAATCGTTTCTCTTATATTATCAGAGAATCGCGATATGGTTCGAAAAAGGTGTTGATAGGACCGTATAAAAACCGGGCGGAAGCGGATCGCGCCATCGTAGAGATCAGACGACGTATCACACCGCAAGCTTTTGTCGTCGTCCCGAAACGCTAAGAAGGTGTCCGCCATGCATCTATCCAAACTTTACGATCAACTCACGCCTCTGGCACTCTATACGAAACTCAAATCCCGCTTTTCGGACGATATCACGATGCTTTTCGAAAGCGTGGTCAACACAAGCGAAGGCAATTTCTCTTTTATCACATTGGGCGTTATGGAGCGCATCGTCTATCGCGACGGAGAGACTCGCCATATCAAAGGCGACACGGAAACGAAGCTAAACGGCGAATCGCCTTTCGCTTTTTTGAAACGTTACTACGCTTCGGTCGACCAAGCGCTTTACAAGCGACGTGCGGAGGAAATCGGTTTTCCCTTTACGGACGGTTTTATCGGTTTTATCGCTTACGATATGGTCAAGGTTTTCGAACCGGTACTCGAACCCGTAATGGATCTCCTCGACGATCCGCTACAAACCCCCGAACTCGATCTGATTCGTCCGCAAATCATTATAGGCTATTCGCACAAAAACGCGAAAATCACCCTGATTTGCAACGACGAGAGACGCGCGTCCGATTTCCGCCGCATCGAGGCGATGCTAAACGAAAACTACACTCCCATCCCTCTAAAAAAAGCGACCCTCCGCGAAGGCTCCTTCGCTATGACAAAGACACGCTTTTTGGAAATAGTCGAATCCGCAAAGGAAAACATACGTGCGGGAGACGTCTTTCAAATCGTTCTTTCCAATCGCTATACCCAAAAAGGCGACATCGACCCGTTGAGTTTCTACAGACTGTTGCGTTCCAAAAACCCTTCGCCGTATCTTTTTTTGTTGGAATACGAGGATTTCGCCATTTGCGGATCGAGTCCCGAAGTGATGGTACGCTTGAGCGACGGAGAGATTTTGTTGCGTCCGATCGCGGGTACGAGAAAACGCGGCAAAACGGCACAACGCGACAAAGAGCTCGAAGAAGAGATGCTCAACGATCCCAAAGAGAGAGCCGAACATCTGATGCTTATCGACCTGGGACGCAACGACGTGGGACGCGTCGCCAAAACGGGAAGCGTCAAAGTACCCGAAATGATGCGGGTAGAACGCTATAGTCACGTAATGCATATGGTCAGCGACGTCGTCGCCGAACTCGAAGCGGATAAAGACATGTTCGATCTTTTCGCCGCCACCTTTACGGCTGGCACCATGACCGGCGCACCCAAAATCAAAGCGATGGAACTGATCGCCGCATACGAAGGCCTCAAACGCGGCTTCTACTCCGGTGCAGTCGGATACTTCGCGTTTAACGGCGATATGGATTCGGCTATCGCCATCCGCACCGCCCTCATCAACGACGAAGGCATCGCGCTCCAGGCGGGGGCGGGCGTCGTCGCCGATTCGATTCCCCAACTGGAATATCTCGAAGTGAGCAACAAACTCGGTGCGCTTCACGCCACACTCGAAGAACTCTCTTCATTGGAGGAAGAACAATGACATCGACCACTCTCGTAACTGTTGCCGCGACCCTTCTTGCGGTGGTCTTTTTGCTTTTACTCTATACGTTGATTCACTTGCGTAAAAGCCTCTCCGAAAAACACGCACGTATCGAAGAACTGGAAGAGAAAGTGGAGTGGCTGCGTAAAATTCATGCGGAGAACGAATATAAAAAGGACAAAACGATTGGCGAACTTGAAAAAGAGAATCTCGAATTACGACACAAAGTCGAAACCCTCGAACAAAAACTCAAAGAGGGTGGCAAAAACCAAATCGTCTCACAAATCGAATCCTACCGAAAACGCAGAGAAAACAGACTTCGAGAACTCTCTCAAGAAACGTAAGGAAACCGAATGGATCGCAAAGAGAGACACCTTCCCGCTAAAGAAATAGAAGAGACGCACCGCATCGAAGCCGCCATACACGCCACCAAAGAGCTTTATCAAAACGGTACCGCCGCATACGCCGAACAACTTCACCGATACGATACCGATATCGCTTCTTTCAAACATCGCATCACGCAACAACGCAGCCGTCTCGTAGAGAAAGAAAAAAAGTTACACAAACTCGAAACGGCCATCGAGGTACAATTGCGTATGGTCGAACGTATCAATCGGGACATCCATGCCAAAATCGACCTTATCCTCTCGATGAAACACGCGCTTGAAAACGAAAGTCCCGATGCCTACAACCGTTTTTTCAAACAAGAAAAAGAACGACTTCGCATCTTGTCGGACGAAGCGGAAACGATGGAGACGGAACTTTTGGAGATGGAGCTCAACAGACTCAACCTACTCGATACCGTCATACCAATACGAAACGAAATCGAACGTTTGGAACAACAACTGCATCTTCTCGAAACGGAAAAACAAGCGTTCCAAAACAGCGCACTGCACAATCTCCCGAAATTGGCATTACCGAAGGAAAACCGCAACGATACGGAGGGTATCGTCGAAACTGAAATTGAGGAATAAGTATTTCTTATTTTATAACGTTTTAAGCAAATGTTTGCGATAATATAGTCCAAATTTCGATGTTCAAGATAAAGCCAAACCTATCGTGAGGTAGGGACGGAAAGCCACGGGTCTTTGGGTAAGAAGATAGCCGGGTTGCCTTAGAATACAAAATCGTCGATGTTTCTTTCAATAGTGCAAAAAGTGCTTCGCAAAGAAAACTTTCTCAACCTATTTCTCGAAGCAAGGCAACGCTACATATCCTCTATCCTCTTTCCCCGTTTTCAATCGCATAGTACAAAGGAGAAAAAAGTTTCATGTCCGTCGAACTGCGATTTAAAAAACTATTCTGTATGTTCTCTATTTCATTGGGATTGATATATGGGGGAGAGGCCGACAAATACAATCGATTTATACCGATTGTATTTGATGAACTGGTCATTGTCGTTCCTTTCCGGGAACATGACAATACGTTCACGCCACCGCAGAATACGACTACGCCACCAACCGACACGACCGCCCCAACCGTCGATACAACCATCGATTCTTATACCGAAACACCCATTGTTACAGGAACCTGTGCAAAAAACAGCACGATTATACTTTATGTAGACGGTACCGCCGTTTCACCCACTACAACCTGTGATGCACACGGTAGATTTAGCATTGCAATCACCTCTCCAAAGTTGAGCGACGGAGAGCATGAGATCACCGTTACACAAACAGATACGAAAGGTCGCACAATCTCTTCGAAAAACTCCGTAACGGTTCATACTCACGCTTTTGACAAAACCAAATTCGCCCTCTTTGCCTGGGGAGAGCTGGGGATGCACTGCATGGATGAGGATTATGAAACCTTCTCGCTCCTGCCGCCGTACAATACCCT
>JALVPA010000133.1 GCA_027026055.1 Campylobacteraceae bacterium
TGAAAAAGGCTTTGCCTCACCCTTACCGTATCGCATCGCAAACGACGACGGCATCCGTTTCGCTTATGCCGATGCTCTTTCCCGTCGTGGTCATGATTGCTGCGGTGCCTATCGGACTCTACCTTACGGGTAACGGCGACATCTTCAAAGGTTCGGGCTCCACTTCGGTCTATTATGCGACGATCGTAACGCTCGTCGCGATGTATCTCTATTATGTTCCCGGCGGCAGACTTTCGCATCGCGACTACTTCGATACCCTATTTGCGGGTATGGGAGAGATGCTTCCGATTGCGACAATTCTTTTTTTCGCTGTTTTTATCGGTAAAGTGATCGGCGAACTCGGCACCGCCCGTTATCTCGCCCATCTGCTTTCGGACACCGTATCTCCCGCATGGATGCCGGTACTGATCTTTTTCGTCGCAGGCGCGACGGCATTCGCTACGGGAACGAGTTGGGGGACATTTAGTATCATGATGCCTATTGCCTTGGCGTTGGCGGCAAGTATGCATTTGGATATTCCCCTTGTGATCGCCGCGGTGATTAGCGGCGGTATCTTCGGCGATCACGCCTCCCCTATCAGCGATACTACCGTCATCTCTTCCATGGCGGCGGGATGCGACCACATCGAACACGTGCGTACACAACTGCCTTATGCGCTTTTGGGCGGATTTTTGGCGGCACTGGCGTTTTTGGCAGCCGGTTACATGACCTGATGCTTTGTCGTTAACCCTTTGTAAACTTTCCTTTTTTATACTAATCTATTACAAAGTCGTAGAACAAGGAGGCAAAAGGTGAAAAAAAACAGAGCCCTGCATCTCGATATCAGTGCCGTCCTTTTGAAATACGATCCGATGAAAATCGGCGCCGCCATAGAGGTGGACGAATACGATCTCGAAGCGGCGACGATTCTTTCGCGTATCAAAGAGGTACACACAAAAGAGGAGCTGACCGATATCGTTTTCGAAGAGTTCGAAAGTTGGTACGGTAAAGACGAAGTGGGCGATCGCAAAGCTTACGAAAAGATCGCTTCGGAGATTTGGGAAGTGTGGCACGCTTACAACGACAAAGCCAAAAGCGCATGAAACGCCTTTATCTACTCAGACACGCCAAGTCGAGTTGGAAAGAACTCTCGCTTAGCGACAAAAAAAGACCGCTCAACAAACGTGGCAAACACGATGCGCCCTTGATGGCCGAACTCTTCGCACACGAAGGAATCCGTCCCGATATCATCCTCTCAAGCGACGCCAAAAGAGCTTACGACACCGCCCGCATCGTTGCGGACAGACTCGACGTACCTCTCAAACAGCAACCGCATCTCTACGAAGCCGATCTAAGTGCACTTACGCGTATCGTCGAAGAGGCGTTCGCACGTTATGACGACGTAATGATCGTAGGCCACAATCCTACGCTTACCTTTGCCGTCGATAGATGGAGCGATCTTTCGATAGCAAATCTTCCTACCGCGGGATTGGTCGGTATCCGCTTCGATTCCGTCGAAGCGTTTGCAGACGGTAAAGGCATCGCCTTTTGTCACCTTACCCCCAAAAAAGATCTTGCCGCCTATTCGTGATACTCTTCCACTTGATAACGATAGACTTCCGGGTGCGCTTCGAGGCAGTTCGTAGGCATCCCCGCTTTTTGGCACAAATGCGCCATAAAACTTTCGAAAGTGGGCAACTGCTCCCATACTTGCGGCAGATAGGTGGCCTGATAAGCGCCGTGTTTGAGGATGATACCGTCGATACCCGGACGGATTTTCGACTTGAGATCCGCAATATCGCGATACTCGACGCGTTCGGGCGGCGTCAAGAGAGATACTTCCACCCGGATCGTATCGAGTTCTTCTTTTTTCAATTCGACAAATCGCGGATCCTCGAATGCCGCCGCACGTGCATTGTGAATAATATCTTCGTATAACGGTCGATGGGCGACGATCGATCCGATACATCCGCGCAACGACCCGTCGTTTTTGCGATTGAGCGTCACGAAGGCCGCGCCTTTTTCATTGAGCCACGGATGACGTTTGCGTAACGCCTCCACATCCACGCCGCTGTCGATACCGAACGCCTCTTCTATCGCGGCGCGCGCCAGCGCTACGACCGTTTTGCCTTTTTCACTCTGCATCATTCGCCTCCTTCGATAAAGATAGCGCCGGTATAACCGACGACTTGCGAGGTGTCGCCGCTTGCATCCGCACTCGTGCGATAATCGATCACTTGCGCTTCCAGCCCCCTTTTATGCGCGCTGATCAACATCGCCTCGATACCGAGTTTGCCACATGCTTCGCATCCTCGATGCAGTAGTGTTCTATCGCGTTTGTCTATCGCCGCCAAACATACCGCGTCGCGCCGTTTCGCCTCTTCGAGAGTGTGGTAATGGCTCAGGTCGGTACTGATAACGATCGCCGTTTCGGGATCTTCCAACATAAGATCGATCGCCTCGGATAGAGTTTCGGGCGCGACCTCCCCATAGACCAATTCCACCACGGCGACATCGGGCAGATAATGTTTGATAAAAGGCATCTGCACCTCCGTACTGTGCTCGTGATGCGCTTCGGGCATAGAGGTGAATCCGGGCATTTCACGCAGCATGGCGACAATTTGCTTATCGATGGGCAGCATTCCCAGCGGTGTTTCGAAACTATCGAAATCGGAGACGGAAACCCCTCGCAGATAGACGCGGTGACTCGGTCCGATCACGACAATGCGCTTGGGATGCTGCGCCCCGAGGATGCGCAGTACCGCATTGGCGGTAAAACCGCTATAGATATAACCCGCATGCGGCGATATGACGGCGCGCACCCGTTTGGCTTCGAGTCTGCGCATATCGACATTTTCGTCCAAGATACGATTGAAATGCGCGATCATACGTTCGATTTCGGCGGCATCGGCGGGATAGAATTGCCCCGCTACCGCCGTGTGTCGTATATGCAACGGTGTGGTCATCTTCGCCTCCTTATTTCCACACGCCTTCGATCCTTCGACTACACGTAGGACAATGTCCTTCGATGAGATGCGACCGTATCGTACCGTAACCGAATCGCTCTATCACCTTCGTGCGACACTGAGGACAGAAGGTATGCGACGCAACGGGAACGTTACCCAAATAGATATAGTGTAACCCCGCCGCTTTTCCAATCTCTTTGGCACGTACCAAACTCTCCAGTTTCGTGGCTTCTTTATCGGTCATTTTATAATTCGGATAAAATGCGCTCAAATGCCACGGCACATGAGTGCCGAGTTCTTCGGCGATAAAGCGCGCCATTGCTTCGATGCTTTCGGGATCGTCGTTTTCGCCTTCGATCAACAGTGTCGTCACTTCGACCCATACGCCGCCCTCTACCAAAATTTTGAGGGTATCTTTGACCTCTGCCAATCCGCCTTTGAGCACTTTTTTGTAGTAGGATTCATTCCAACTTTTCAAATCGATATTGGCGGCATCGACCCATGACGCCATATCTCGTGCCATCTCGGCGGATTCGAAGCCGTTGCTGACAAAAACGTTTTTGATCCCTTTTTCTTTGGCAACCAATCCGATATCTTTGGCATAGGGGTAAAAAATAGTCGGTTCGTTATAGGTATAGGCAATCAACGACGCCTTTTGTTCGATGGCAAGTTCGACCATCTGTTCTGGTGAGACTTCGATCTTGTCGTTAACCTCTTTTGTTTGCGAGATATCCCAATTTTGGCAAAACGGACATTTGAAGTTACATCCGACCGTTCCGAACGAAAGGACGCGAGTGCCCGGTAAAAAATGATAGAGCGGTTTTTTTTCGATCGGATCGACATGCAACGCTACGGGATGACCGTATACCAGCGTCTTAAGCTTGCCTTCGGTATTTTTGTTGATACCGCAAATACCGATCTGTCCTTCTTTCAACGTACAGTTGTGCCGACAGAGATTGCACCGTATTTTTCCGTTTTCAAGCAACGTAAAATAGTCAAATTCGGGCTTTACGCTCATTCTCTACCCTTTATATACTTAGACTAAACTTAATTACATTATATCGCTAAAGTATGACTTTGTCAAGAGGGTTTGGAAGAAAGGTCGCAGAAGGACGATATCGCTCTTTCGGCGATATCGCGAACGAGAAAAAGATTATTTTACCATGCCTTTTACCATATCGGTAGCTTTCTCTTTGGC
>JALVPA010000134.1 GCA_027026055.1 Campylobacteraceae bacterium
CGCACGAAGGTATCTCGATAGAGAAGATCAAAGAAGGAATGTTGCGTTTTCGCGAACATTATGAAGGCGCGCTTTTTATAGAGATACTTCTCGTCGAGGGAATCAACGATAAAGCCGAAGAGATCGCCGCACTCAACGATTATCTGCTAAAACTACGTCCCGATCGTATCGATCTAAGTAGTGTCGATCGCCCGCCGGCATACGGTGTCGAAGCCGTTTCTTATAGCAAAATGTTGACGCTTGCACGGATGTTCGACGCATCGCTTCCGATTGCGATCGCCACACGCAAACATATCGATACGACACCCGAAACTTATACGGAAACGGAGATATTGGAGACATTGGCAATGCGGCCGCTAAGTCGGGAAGATATCGACATCCTTTTTGACGATATTTCTCGCAAACGTTTAAAAAAGCTTCTCAAAGAGAGAAAAATCGTCACGCTTGAAAAAAACGGCCTCTTTTTTTATAAAAAAGCGTAAAATTCTCTTGACATTCAAGCGCTTTTTTTCTATAATCACACTCCACAAAACGACAACGATTCCGGATTAGCTCAGCGGTAGAGTAGGCGGCTGTTAACCGCTTGGTCGCTGGTTCGAATCCAGCATCCGGAGCCATAGCAGTGCGTTTTGTGTCATCTTCGATTCCGGATTAGCTCAGCGGTAGAGTAGGCGGCTGTTAACCGCTTGGTCGCTGGTTCGAATCCAGCATCCGGAGCCATTTTCTCCAATCGCTTCTTTTTTTACCTATCTCTTAAAACAAAAAAAGATAAAATAGCGTTAGATTTTTTACCGGGATGGTTTATGACGGTTTTGGTTACGGGCGGTGCCGGATATATCGGTTCGCATACAACACTTTTGTTATTGGAAAACGGTTATGACGTGGTCGTTTACGACAATCTCAGCAACGCTTCGAGAGAGAGTATACGTCAAGTCGAAAAGCTTGCAAAGAGACCCGTCGCTTTCGTCAAAGGCGATATCAGAGACAAGGCGACACTGGCGGCGACCTTTGAGAAGTATTCGATAGAAGCCGTTATTCATTTTGCCGGTTTGAAGGCGGTCGGCGAATCGGTCGAATCTCCTTTGTCCTATTACGAGAACAATGTGTGCGGTACGGTTGCGTTATGCGAAACGATGGCGTCGTATGGATGTAAATCGATGGTTTTTTCTTCTTCCGCCACGGTCTACGGCGATCCGCAAGAACTTCCGATAACCGAAAAAGCGCCTTTACAAGCAACCAATCCTTACGGTCGTACCAAATTGATGATAGAAGAGATACTGCGTGACGTGTGGTATTCCGACAAAGAGTGGAAAGTGATGCTTCTGCGCTATTTCAATCCCGTTGGTGCGCACGAGTCGGGTGACATAGGCGAAGATCCCGACGGTATCCCGAACAATCTTATGCCGTATATAGCGCAGACCGCTATCGGAAAAAGAGCTTTTCTTTCGATATTCGGCAACGACTACGATACCCGTGACGGTACGGGAGTGAGAGACTATATCCATGTAATGGATTTGGCACACGGACATCTCAAGGCTCTCGAAAAACTTTCCGAGATCGAAGAGGTAACGGCGGTCAATTTGGGGACAGGTAAGGGATATTCGGTACTAGAAGTGGTGGCGGCTTTTGAAAAAGCAAGCGGAAGACGGATACCTTACAAATTCGCACCGAGGCGCCAAGGCGATATTGCGGCGTGTTACGCCGACGTATCGTTCGCCAAGCGGTTTTTGGAGTGGGAAGCCGAGCGCGACATCGATGCGATGTGTACGGATATGTGGCGTTGGCAATCGAAACACCCCGACGGATATCAACATAAAGAGGAAACATGAAAATAGCCATAGCAGGAACCGGGTACGTAGGTCTATCCAACGGTATATTGTTAGCACAACATAACGAAGTGGTGGCACTCGATATCGTCGCCGAGAAAGTGGAGATGCTCAATAACAAAATATCGCCTATCGAAGATAAAGAGATAGAAGAATATCTTCGTACGAAACCGCTTCGATTCCGTGCGACACTCGATAAGCACGAAGCGTATGAAGGGGCGGATTACGTCATTATCTCCACGCCGACCGATTACGACCCTGAGACGAATTATTTCAATACTTCATCGGTCGAAGCGGTGATCAAGGATGTACTCGCCGTTAATCCCGATGCGGTGATGGTGATCAAATCGACCGTACCCGTAGGATACACCGAGTCGATCAAAAAACGCTTCGAAACCGACAATATTATCTTTTCACCGGAATTTCTAAGAGAAGGAAAAGCGCTTTACGACAATCTCTATCCTTCGCGTATCATTGTCGGAGAACGTAGCGAAAGGGCGGAGCGTTTTGCCGAGTTGTTGAGAGAGGGAGCGATAAAACAGGATGTTCCGGTACTTTTTACCGATCCGACGGAAGCGGAAGCGATCAAGCTCTTTTCCAATACCTATTTGGCGATGCGTGTTGCGTTTTTCAACGAGCTGGACTCCTATGCGGAGATGCACGGTCTCGATACGGAGCAGATCATTCGGGGTGTCGGTCTCGATCCTCGTATCGGCATGCACTACAACAATCCCAGTTTCGGATACGGCGGTTACTGTTTACCGAAGGATACCAAACAACTGTTGGCCAACTATAAGGATGTACCGAGCAATATGATCAAAGCGATCGTCGATGCCAACAGTACGAGAAAAGATTTCATAGCGGAGCGCATCGTAGCGAAACTTCCCAAGAATGAACACGGCTATCCCAAAGGTATCGTAGGAATCTATCGTCTTGTGATGAAATCGGGATCGGATAACTTTAGGGCGTCGGCAATTCAAGGGGTGATGAAACGTATCAAGGCAAAAGGGATCGAGGTGGTCGTATACGAGCCGGTCTTGAAAGAACCTACTTTTTACAATTCGCGCGTTATTACGGATCTTGAGGAGTTCAAACGTATCAGTGATGTTATTGTGGCGAATCGTCTTTCCGAAGAGATTTCTGATGTGAAAGAGAAGGTCTATACCCGAGACATATTCAACAGCGATGCGTAACATTTTCGCACACGAAGGACGATAACATATGTGCGGCATTGTCGGATATGTGGATAAAAAACGAGACGATACGTCGATGGAGGCAATGCTACGAATGCTGCATCATCGCGGACCGGACGGTCACGGTATCTATGGCGGGAGTGTTGACGACAAGTATGTCTGTTTGGGGCATACACGATTGGCGATACTCGACTTGAGCGAACGCGCTCGCCAACCTTTCGTCTCCGAATGCGGCAATTATGTGTTGGTTTACAACGGCGAAATCTACAACTTTCGCCAGATACGAAAAACGTTGTCCGATGCGGGAGAGAGATTTGTCTCCGAGAGTGATACCGAAGTGTTGCTCAAAGCGTGGATGAAGTGGGGTACCAAGGCGCTTGAGCGCTGTGTGGGGATGTTCGCTTTCGCTTTATGGGATAAAAAAGCCGACAAACTCTATTTGGTGCGTGACCGTGCCGGTGTCAAGCCTCTTTACTACTATTGCGGTAACGGTATGTTCATCTTTGCATCGGAACTCAAAGCGATTACGGCGCATCCGAATTTTCCGAAAAAAAGAAACCTCGATGCGATGCCGTTTTATTTGAGGCTGGGATACGTGCCGGCACCGATGAGTATTTACAAGCAGACCTTCAAACTCTCTCCAGGACATATGTTGTGTTACGATCTTCGAAAAGGGAGGGTTGAGACCGAAGAATATTGGTCGGCAAAGAGATATTATACGGCTCCAAAGTTTGCAATCACCGAAGAGGAAGCAATCGAGCGACTCGAAACGATTTTGGAAGAAGCGACGGCGTTGCGGTTAGTCTCCGATGTGCCGGTAGGTGTTTTTTTGAGCGGCGGGTACGATTCGACATTGGTGACGGCACTTTTGGCGAAACGGAGTACCGAACCGTTGCGTACCTATACGATAGGGTTCGAAGACGCACTCTACGACGAAGCGCCTTATGCCGCCGATATCGCACGCTATTTCGGTACGGTACATACGCAGCACTACGTCACGCGCCGAGATATGCTGAAGCAGATAGAAAAACTCCCTTTCGTATACGACGAGCCGTTCGGAGATTCGTCGTCGATACCGACACGTTTGGTAGCCGAGTTGGCTCGTAAAGATAT
>JALVPA010000135.1 GCA_027026055.1 Campylobacteraceae bacterium
CCTACACACCCGTACCTTTCGATGCGCCTCCGATTGACGAAGCGACGAAACAAGCCTATCTTGATGCCATCAATGCCGCGCGTGCGGTGGGGCGTACGTGCGGGGAGTACGGCTATTTCCCTCCCGCTCCGCCGGTAGAGTGGAGCGACGCGCTCTATCGTGCGGCGGCGGAGCATAATTACGATATGGTGGCAAGCGGTGTGTACTCGCATTACGGAAGCGGGACGCAAAGCGATTGGACGGCGCAGGTGCAAGAGCTTGGAAGAGGAAGCGAGCCGGGAGAAAGAATAATAAACAACGGAGTTATTGATAATGGCGGGGCAGAAAATATAGCTATGTTTCCAACATCAGGAAGTATAAACGATGTTGTCAAACTATGGCTTGATAGTCCGGCTCATTGTATGGCGATTATGACAAGCGACTACAACGAAATTGGACTATCTAAAACCAATGGTGAAAATTATGACTATTGGACGCTTGAGTTGTCAAAACGATAAATGTTCTATTTTATCGTTATTACAAAAATCCACCCTGTTCCACCATTTGGTATTTTTGCGCCGCCAATAAGTGTTTTGCCACAAGCATGCGCTACGTCTCCCCACATAAATGATGCCAAATAAGTACCGCAGGGTGTTGATATGTCGCACCCTACACCAGAATAATCATAAAAAGGATGACCCCTTGAACTCCAAACTCCATTATAATATGCTGAATTGCTACTATCAGTATTGCATATTAGCCTCCCGAAAGGTTGCGGTGGTGGTGTGGAGTTGTTTGCACTCCCCCCACCCGCAGGCGTTCCGCCTCCGCCACTTGGAGGAGCGGGTGGCGGAGGAGATGGCGGCGGGGCTTTGTAGATAGTCTTGACGGGTAGATCGACTTCGATTTTGGTATAGCCGCCGCCTCCCATCCAAATGCCGCTGTCTTTATTTCGGCGTTGCCACTCGTCCACTCTTTGTTGTTGGTCTGCGGGAGGCAAATAGGTCGAACCTTCCTTGACGTAGTGCGTTTCAAGATACGCGCCGCCGCTTTGGTTTGTCGGTTGTTTCGGTTGGTATTCTGTCACTTTGATTTTGGCGGGAGTGATTTCGGTATGATCGTAAGAATCCGTCTTGTTAACCACCTTCATCGGCGCTTCGAAGGTTTTTTTGTATTGGTCTCGATTTTCCGTATTGAGATAGACGCCGCTATCTTTTAACGCGTCTTTTTGTTTTTGTACGATTTCGTAAGCGTTCGCTTTTGCCGTGCCGTCGGGTTCGACGGTCGGCGCGAAAAAGTTCGGATTGTCTTTGGCCAACGTTTCGTTGGTGATGACATATTCGGGTTCGAGATCGCCGTTTATTATGATTGTGGTAATCGTGGTTTCGGCTTGTGGTAGTAGAAATAAGACATAAGTCCGAATTCGGTACAATATAAAGACCGAAATAAAACAATGGAGAAGATAATGGAGATTATAGATGATATAAAGCCTGTAACCTATCTAAAAAGCAGAGCCGCCGATGTATTGAAATATATCAACGAAACGCATAGGCCTATGATTATCACACAAAACGGTGAAGCTAAAGCTGTCATACAAGATCCGAAGAGCTATCAAGAGATGAGAAATGCCCTTGCTATTATGAAACTACTGACTTTTGCCGAAGAAGATATTGGAAACGGTCGTCTTCATAGCGAGGAAGATGTGTTTGACTCGGTAGAAGAGCTTTTGAAAAATGAGCAAAATTTATAAAATTCAGTGGACTTCCAACGCAAAAGAAGACCTTTTGAATATTGTTGACTATATTAAACGAGACAGCATAGAAAGTGCAAAAAAAGTTTATGAACAAATCAAAGACAAAGCACACTCGGGCAACCTTTTTCCGTTTAGAGGCAGAGTGGTTCCCGAGCTTCAACGACAAGGCATCGTAATTTATAGAGAATTGATTGAAAATCCGTGGAGGATTATCTATAAAGTCGAAAACGATACGGTTTATATCATGGCTATATTCGATGCGAGACAAAATGTAGAAGAGTTGTTATTACAAAAATTATTAAGGATAAACACTGATAAATCTTTGGATAACACATAAGTCGCTTGCCGAGTTTCCTTACTTTGCTTTGCTAAAAAAAATTTTTAGATTGGGAAAATTGCCGTAGTACTCACAGCGGCACAAAACGGGTCCGACCTTATTAATGAGCAATGAGCAGTGAGTAATGAGTAACCGAAGAGTGAAAATGAAGAGTGATGAGTGATAAAATACGGTTCGGTTTGAATGACAATAGGGGGTCTGACCTCAATGACAATGCTTTAGCGTTGTCGTTGCGGGTCTGATCCCGCTAATACAGCAAAAACCTACCCCGAAAGAGATATAATACCTTTCGACAAACATTCAAAAGCAACAACGGTAGGTACACCATATGGTCTTGATGATAGACAACTACGACAGCTTCACGTACAATATCGTGCAATATTGCCGCGAGTTGGGAGCGGATCTGAAGGTGATTCGCAACGACGAAATGAGTATCGAAGAGATACGCGCGCTTCGTCCCGAAAAGATTATCCTTTCGCCCGGTCCTTCGACCCCGGACGATGCGGGGGTGACGCTGGAAGTTATCGAGCGTTTTGCCGACGAAGTGCCGATGTTCGGGATCTGTTTGGGACACCAAAGCATCGCACAGGCATTCGGCGCAAAAGTGGTGCGCGCAAAGCGCATGATGCACGGCAAGACCTCCGATGTGCATATCGAAGCGCCCAGTCCCATTTTCAAAGATCTGCCTTCCGAGTTTACCGCCACGCGCTACCATTCGCTTGTCGTGGACAAAGAGACTCTCCCCGATGCGATAGAAGTGACCTCCTATAGCACCGACGACCGCGAAATCATGTCGCTTCAGATCAAAGACAAACCGATTTTCGGCGTGCAGTTTCACCCCGAATCGATTATGAGTCAGTACGGACACGAGATGTTGGATAACTTTTTGAAACTTTAGAGGATAGCCTAATGAGCAAAAGCCGCTTTTACGCACTTCTTGTTTTTTATGCGGCGGCTGTACTCTATTTGGCGGCGACCACACCGATCTCTCCTCACGAAGCGAAGCTTTTTTACACGGCGGACAATTTCACCGCACGTATAATGCATACGGGATACGCGATGATCGATTCCGTATTCGGACTGCGTATCTTTTTTGTTGCTGTCGCGTTTGCGTCGGTCTTTCTTTTTTATCTTTTGGCAAAAGAGTATCTCAAACTCGAAAAAGACGTACGTATCGCGACGATCATTTTCGCTTATTTGCCGGGGTTTGTCACGGCCAGCGTATTGGCAAATCACGAAATTGTCGTACTTTTTGCCGTTTTACTTTTTGTGTTCCTATATCGTAAAGGCTATCGTTACGTTTTGCCACTTGTGATGCTTGCACTCTTTTTTATCCACGATACCGCCGTTATCTTTTATATCGCGTTACTTTTTTATACATTTGTTCGCAAAGAACGCTTTCTTGCCGTTTTTTCGGCCGCTTTTATCGTCGCGTCGCTTCTTCTCTCCAAAGGTATCGAAATCGGCGGGCATCCGTCGGGGCATTTTATCGAAATATTCGGTCTTTATGCGACGATCTTTTCTCCGCTGCTTTTTTTGTATTTTTTCTATGCGATGTATCGTATATTGTTACGCGGCGAAAAGACGTTGGTATGGTATCTCTCCTTTACGGCGTTGATCGTATCGTTGTTGTTGTCTCTCAGACAAAAGGTCGACGTAACAGATTTCGCCCCTTATGTATTGATAGCGACGGTAGTGATGGTGGATCTTTTTAACAAAAGCTATCGTATTCGCTTGCCGAAATTTCGTCGACCGTATAAAATCGCCTTTGCAACGGTACTTTTTTTTATGTTTGCGACCGATCTAGCCATCTTTTTCAGCGGTCTGTTGTATCGGTTTACCGATAGCAAATCCGCGCATTTCGCCGCACGTATTTACGAACCGTACGAAAAGGCGCAAAGGCTAAAAACGCAACATATCCCGTGTTACGATAGTTACGGGCGCGAATACTATCAGTTGCGTTTTTACGGTATCGAAGCGTGCAGGTCGAAATAGTCCCGCTTGAAATGTTTCCAAAATACACAAATAGTTACGGGAGAC
>JALVPA010000136.1 GCA_027026055.1 Campylobacteraceae bacterium
CATCGGGATCGTCGGCAATACGACGTGCGATCTCTTTGGAGAGTTGGCGGATATCTTTGCCCTTGATACCCGATCCCAAAATGACGTCGACAAGCTCTTCGTTTTTGAGCGCATCGGTGCCTTTGGCGCGCAACTTTTCGCGCGGTTTGTCGTACGGATGGAGTTCTACAAGCGTTTTCACGTCATCGCAACATACCCGTTACGACACGGATCGAAATATGTCAAAATGTCATATCGCTCGTTCGGTAACGCCCAAAGGCCTCGTATCGACGCGCCGTCCGCGAATATGCCTTTTTGCGTATTCGACGATTTTGCCGTGAAAGCGCGCATAGACCAGACTCATATCAAGCGGCGCGCCGTAGAGCGCTTCGAGCATGTCGGTATGCGACCGAAGCCCTTCGCATAGCCACGCTTGGATCTCGTCGTAACTCTCGAAACAAAATCCCAGCGCCTCAAGTAGTCTGGCGGTGTAGCTATCCACAACCATCGCGGGGCGCAAACAGGCATAACAAAGAATCGAATCGGCGGTTTCCGGACCGATACCCTTGCGCGAGAGCAGCCATGTTCTATCCGTTTGCTTACAAAAAGTCTCGAAGTCGCCGAAGTCCTCTCGTATCTCGCGACAAAGAGATACGAGCCTTTCGGCTTTGGTGTTGTAAAAGCCGCTGGGACGAATCAACTCCGCCACATCGTGCGGGTGAGCTTCCGCCAATGCCGTCAAGTCGAGCACCCCGACGTTTCGCAAACGTTCAAGCGACATCTCCACCTTTTCCCATCGGCTCTGTTGCGTCAGAAGCGCGCCGACGACCACTTCGAAAGTCCCGCTCCGCGGCCACCATCTGTCGTCTCTTCGGGTACGCAAAAAACCCGCCGCTCTAAGCGCTCGTAGCAAGTCGAAACTATCGGCAATCATCGTCTCTGCTTTTGAGATAGTCCTCAACGATACGCGCATGATCGAATACAAGTTTTTGCATAGGAATCTTTTCCAAAGGATAAATAGCCGCGGTTTTGGCATCGTCCGCCGCTACGGGTTCTCCTTCGGCTTCGGCGACATAGACGATGCTTACCGTATGAAAACGCGGATCGCGGTTGGGATCGGAGTAAACGCCCAAAAGATACTTGATACGTACATGAAGCGTTGTCTCTTCCAACATCTCGCGTACCAACGCCGCTTCGACGCGTTCGCCGCGATCGACGAAACCGCCGGGAAGCGCCAAACCGAGCGGCGGATTTTTGCGTTCTATCAATACGATACCTTGAAATGCACCCTCGCGGTAGATTTCGATAATGCCGTCGGTCGTCAAATAAGGAGTTTGAGGTACGAACGCCATGAACTCTCCTTGTCGCGTTATTGCAGCAAATGCCCCGCATCTTTGAGACGATAGACGACGCAGGCACCCGTAGAGAGGAAAAACTCCGCCGCCGCTTCCGTATCGACGATACGATCTTTCATCCCAAAAAAGACTTCGATTTGCGTACCGCGCGCCGCAATGTCGCGCAACATCTGCGCATCCCACTCGTAATACAGCAATGCTTCGAGCTCCTCGTAACTTCCCAACGAGAGATAAGCGGACAAATCGATACGTTGAGGCGCTGCGACATTGCGCAAAAAACGTTCGGCATACTCCTGCGGGTCGCTTCTAAACGCACGCAATTGCATACGCTTGAAAGTGCGGTCTTTGTCGGAAAAATAGGCGGGAGAGAGTAAAACGAGTCTATCGACGCGCTTGCTTATAGCAGCGACATATTCCGTCGCTTTTTGCGCCCCGTAGCTGAAACCCGAAACGGCAAAGTCGCTATCGACAAGCAACTTTTTAAAAAAGCGCTCTTCGCCGCGTAGTGAAAAACCGTTAAAATAGTTCACGCAAAATATCCCTACATTGCTCTTGCGAAATATTTTCATAATCCAAAAGGTAAGCCGCCACCTTGTCGAGTGCAGTGTCGATCCTTTTGAAAAGCGCGTACAACTCCCCTTCAGCCTCCTTGAGCAGCGCTTCGACTTCCCCTTCGCTGGGGATATACCCTTCGCTCATCGCAAAATTGTAGATCATATCGTGCGCCAAGGCTTTTGCCTCTTTGATATCGTGTCCTGAGGCGGTAAAACGTTCGTCGAAACGTATATTGGTCACCACCGTACCCGCCAAATAGACTTTGATACGATTAAGCAGTGCGGTTTTGGAGAGTATCTCATGTTCGCCGAAAAGCATTTGCGTCGTAACGATACCAATCTTTTCGAACTCGATATCGAACCATGTCGCGGCTAGCGCTTTTCCCGCTTGATAATAGGCTAAAATCTTGCGCTCTTCGTCGGTAAAACTGAGAATTTTGTGTTTGCCCAGCAGTACTTTTTCGCGCACAGCTTCGATATCTTCGGTTTCGATCTTCTCTTTGCCGACACGCAAAGCGCGCAACGCCGCTTCGTTGATAAGCGTATCCAAAGCGGCGGCGCTAAAGCCGACGGTAGCACGCGCCACACTATCGATATCGACATTGTGGGGTTTGTGAGAAAGATAGAGTTGCAATATCTTTTTGCGATCCGTCATATCGGGTAAATTAAGGTGAATACGCCTGTCGAAACGGCCCGCACGCAACAGCGCTTCGTCCAGCATTTCGATCTTGTTCGTCGCCGCAATGACGATAACGCCGTTGTTTTCCTCGAAACCGTCCATCTCGGTCAAAAGCTGATTGAGCGTCGCTTCGCGTTCGTCATTGCGCAATTCGCCTCGACTTTTGCCCACTGCATCGATCTCGTCGATAAATACGATACTCGGCGCATGGCGTTTGGCTTGTGCAAAAAGCTCCGCGACGCGTTTGGCGCCCATACCGACATAGATGTGCACGAATGCCGCGCCGCTTTGATAAAAAAACGGCACGCCCGCTTCCCCCGCCACAGCTTTGGCGACAAGGGTTTTACCAACACCCGGCGGTCCTACCAGCAACACCCCTTTGGGCAAACGAATATCAAGTGCGCTGTACTTTTGCGGATGTTTAAGAAAGTCGATAATCTCTTCGAGCTCCACTTTGACCTCTTCGATACCCGCTACCTCTTTGAAGGTGACGTTCGAATGCATCGGCGTTATGCCGCCATCTTCTCTGCCGCCTGCCAAACTCGGCACTTCGTTGGAGCGTACGCTTCGGCGCTTGTTGTCCGAAAGAAAGCGTATCGTATAAAGCATCGTCGTCAAAAGGATAGCAAAAAGAAAGATATCTCCCCACGGCCACGGTTCGGGCGCCGCTTCGACCTTGTATTTACTGAAGAACGCGCCGGTGTTAATAGCCTCTTTGTAGACCTTGTAGGTTTTCTCGGGTGTGACAATGCGAATATAATCGCCGTCTACGACCAATTTTTCGATTTTGTTTTGGGTATAAAGGGCATTGGCTTGTTTATGCGTGATAACGGGCGCGGTGTCTCTTAAAAGCATATAGGCGACCAAGCCCGCAAAAAGCAGCGTCAAAGCAACTATGATAAAAAACTGCTTTTTTTTCGGTTTATAGCGTAGCACGATTCGTCTCCTTCGTCACTTCTG
This sequence comes from Campylobacteraceae bacterium, assembly GCA_027026055.1. Classification (GTDB taxonomy): domain Bacteria; phylum Campylobacterota; class Campylobacteria; order Campylobacterales; family Sulfurovaceae; genus JALVPA01. The sequence continues at coordinate 3,528 of JALVPA010000136.1, forward strand.
CATCGACGTAGATCCAATTCGAAGTCAAATCGTCATTACTCTCGATGAAAATACGATTGAAGTACTGATCCAACCCGCTATACACCCCCTCCTTCTCACTCTCGACAAGTACCTCCAATCCCGTAGCGTGCGCCTTGCGAAAAGCGTAATTTTTTTCGGCGATCAATGCCGTAAGCTCTTTGTAGCGTGCTTTGGCGATATCGCCGCGCACTTCGGGCTTCATCGTCGCCGAAGGGGTGTTGTCGCGTTTGGAGTAAGTAAAGGCGTGAATATGCGTCAACGGCAACTTTCGCACTCTTTGCATCGCTTCTTTCCATGCAGCTTCGTCTTCACCGGGATGCCCGACGATAAAGTCGGTTCCCAACGCATATCCTCTTTCGGCAAGCGATTCGAAGAGTACGATATCCTCCGCAAAACGGTTGCGCCTGTTCATGATCTCTAGCATCTTATCGCTCGTGTGTTGCAGCGCGATATGCAAATGTTTCGCCATCCACGGCTCGTCAAGCAACTCTTTAAACGCATCGTCGATCTGGATCGGCTCCAAACTTCCGATACGAATACGCCGTACGCCGCGTATCAGACTCATTTTTTTCAGAAGCGTAGCAAGCGACGTATCTCGATCTTTGCCATAACTGCCGACATTGGTCCCTGTCAAGATAAATTCTCCGAAACCGTTGGCAGCAAGCCGACGCACCTGCTCCAATATCGTCTCTTCCTTGTGCGAACGTGCGTTACCTCGCACATAAGGAATGATACAGTACGAACAGCGAAAGTCGCACCCTTCTTGGATCTTGATAAAGGCGCGGCTTTTGCCCACGAACGATTCGACGATCGTCTCGTCGATATGCTTCAAATCGCCGATACGATAAAAAGGCTTCGTTTCGTCAAGTAGCGTATCGATCTTCTCTTTTTCGGAATGTCCCATGACGCCGAAAACCTTGCGCTCTTTTAAAAGCGATTCGCCTTTGGAGTGTGCGCCGCATCCCGCCAGAATGATTTGCGCATCGGGATTTTTACGTTTGAGTTGGTTGATATAGTTGCGTACGGAAGCGTCGGCGCCGTTTGTGACGGTGCAGGAGTTGACCACCACCACGTCGCATTCGCGTTCGTCGAAGACCAGTTCGTGCGAACGCAGGTGCGACATCATCACTTGGGTGTCGAACTGATTGGTACGACATCCGAAGGTTTTGAAAAAGACCTTTTTTTTCACGCTTTCTCCTCTTCGAACAACGAGGGTTGCGCCAAAGTGGGTTTGCGTACCGCTTTGTCGATATAGATCGATTGCGACGGATAGGCCAGATGTATGTCGTCTTCGGCTTGGATACGTTCGATAATCTCCATCGAAATGGTGCTTCGCAACGTAAGTGTGGCGTAGGCGTTGGTATGATACCATGCCGAGACTTTGATGCCGTACGGTTCGATAAAACTATAGATACGCGGTTCGACGTTGGTATTTTTGACGCTATACTGGCTTCTGAGTTTGTTAAGTTGTTTACGGGTAATTTCGGTATATCCTTTGGAGTATTTTTTCGTGATCTCCTTGGCGATGGAGGTCGCTTTGGCGACATTGGAATCGAAGGTAATCGTAAAGTCGATACCGTCCCACACCGTCTTGAGTCCCGCATGGGTATAGTTGGCAATCATATCGGTAAAGATGTAGTTGTTGGGTACGAAAATGATACGCCCCGCCCTGCGGTTATGCATATAGGTCGTCAGCGTGATATCTTCTTGGATCGTCATACGAAGCAACGAAATGTCGATAATGTCGCCCACATATTCCATGCCGTTGCGTACGAATTTGACGCGATCGCCCACATGCACCGCACCGCCGATCATGATGACGAACCATCCCATCAGCGACATGAACCAATCCTTCATCGCAATGGCGATACCCGCCGATGCGAATCCCAAGATCGTTACGAGATAGTTGACGTTTTCGATATACGCAAAGAGCAACGTCAAAATCAAGAAGGTGATAAAAGTAAAGTTGAGAAACTTATTGATGGTATAGAAGCGCTCCGTATCGGACATGTAACGCTTGACCAGATATTTGAGCAAAAAAGTGATAACCAAAAAGATAAAAATAATGATGCCGATATTGGTCGCCTTTTCAATCTCTTTACGGATATCGGTTTGGAGGTTGAGGCGAATTTCGTCTATTTTTTTGGTGTAGACGTTTTGGGTGGTTTTAAAAATCTCCACCACCGGCAAAAAGGTTTTGATCTCTTCGCGCGTAGCGTCGAGTTCTTTACGATAATCGTGATGTTTCGGCGTGTCGTATTTGAGCAATTCGATAAGTAGCTTCTCTTTCGCTTTGAGTTGATTCAAAACGTTTCGAATCGAATTGAAACGGGTCTGATATTCGTTTTGATCGTTTTTGAGCTTTTCGAGAAAAGAGACGGCCGAAATGATCGAAAAGGGATTCGTTACTTGGGGCACTTCGCCGATCTCAGGAGGTTTGAGAAACTTTTTGAAGGGATCGTGTTCGTACTCCTTGAGTAGTTGCAGTTTTCCTTCCAATATCACCTTTTCGCTTTTGAGCTTTTCGAGAATAGCGCGTTGTTTTCTGTTAAGCAGTCTACGTTTGGAGAGGGTGTTGAGTTGTTCTATCTTTTTGTTGAGTTTGGCTTCTTGTTCTTTGAGCTCTTTGTAGGTATGGTAGTTGCTGTAGATTTTCGACCAGATGTTGTTCTCTTTGAGTTGGGTGTCGAGTTTGTCGATCTCGTTTCGCAATCTCGCGATGCCGCTCTCGTTGGAAAGGTTTTTTCGTACCGTAGCGATATCGTTCGAGACGGACGGTACCGCGGCGCTTGTCGCAAACAACATGACAACGCCGCAAGCGAGAAAAACGAAAAGTCGGACCGTACTCATCATGTCGCTCCGAATCCGCGCAACACCTCTTTGACCGTCTCGGCGTCGATATCTTTACGAATCGTATGATTACCGATACCGACGGGCAAAATGAAGGTGATCGTATCGTTGGCGCTTTTTTTATCGAGATAGAAGTGTTCGTAAAAGGCCTCAGCGTCTCGTACCTCGTAGCTAGTCGGCAAGTCGTAGCGCTGCAACAACGCTTTGACGGCTTCGGCCTCTTCGGGGCGCATAAGTCCGAGTTTGACCGCTAAGGCATTGGCCATTACGATACCGATGGCGACAGCTTCGCCGTGCAGATAGGTTTCGTAGCGCGTTTCGTTTTCAATGACGTGACCGAAAGTGTGACCGTAATTGAGCACGGCGCGTATGCCCGCTTCTTTTTCGTCTTGATTGACCACTTCCGCTTTGAGCTCCACACTACGTCTGATCGCCTCTTTTAGCGCCGACTCGTCGCTCAAATCGGCCTGTTGTAAAAAGTTGAAAAACGCTTTATCGAACATTACCGCCATTTTGACGATTTCGGCGACTCCCGCGGCAAATTCGCGTTTGGGTAGCGTTTGTAAAAACGCGGTATCGATGTAGACCGCTTCGGGTTGGTAAAAAGAGCCTATCAGGTTTTTGCCGTAATCGTTATTGACGCCCGTTTTGCCGCCCACACTGGCATCGACTTGACTCAAAAGCGTCGTAGGTATCTGAACGAAACCGATGCCGCGTTGGTAGATGCTGGCCGCAAATCCGGTCATATCGCCGATGACGCCGCCGCCGAATGCGATAAGCAACGATTTGCGATCGAGTTTGTGCGAAAAGCACTCGTCGAGAATCTTCTCCACGGTAGCGAGCGTTTTGTAGTTTTCTCCGTCGGGTACGGTAACGACATGCAACACGGGAGCCTCGATACGTGCAAGCAACGTATCGAGATGGTATCCCGCTACGGTGGGATTGGTAACGATCGCCACTTTTCTGTCGAATGTCAATTTGGGCAACGTATCGATACGAATATCGTAACGCACGGGCTTGGAAGGAGCAAGTTCTATGGGTACGATCATGAAGACCTCTATCTAATTGGGAAAAGCTTTCTGTTTTGGGGATATTCTATCGAAAATGCCCTTAACTTCGTATAGAGGGAGGTTAAGAGGCCTCGGTGGCATAGGAAAGATACGGAACCAACAGTTTCGGGTGTTTGGGTATCGTTAACAAAAAATCTTTCAATGTCGTAGAGAGATACAAAAACCAATCGTGACGCGTAAACTCTTCTTCGAAAGGAACGATTTGCAATATCTTTTGCATGGTGTGGAGTTTGCGAACGGGATTGGCTATCTCTTTTTCTATGCGAACGGGATAGTTGAAGATTCCCGAAAGCGCTTCGTAGTGTTCGATGACATGACGTTTTGCTTCGAAATCCCCTTCGGGGTCGAAATAACACAAACACAGCGCCAACTTCAACGACTCGGCGATATCGAAGGCTGTCGAAGAGATCGACTCCATTTTGTCCGTTTCGTCCATCGTCACCACGGCGCTTTCGATTGACTCGAGCGCGATTTCGCCGAAAAGATAGACCGTTTTTTTCAAATCGTAGAGCGTTTTGGAGACGATCTTGTTTTTAAAGGTACGTTGCGAACACAGAATCGAGCCGATGTCGAAATATTGGATATCGTATTCGACGAGTCGAAATATTTCGCTGTCATCGTAACATACGTGCACGAAAATTTTGTCCGATTCGTAAGATTTAATCTCTTCGAGCAATGTAAAATCGTTGATATGCAAAATACGGATATGCAACCGTTTCTCTTGCAAATGTTCTCGCAGATAAAACGCCTCTTTAAGATAACGCAATGCCTCTTTTTTGTCGAGATCGAAATCCAAGAGTAAATAGAGATCTTTACCGAAAGGCTCCGGGAAAAGTCCGATACGTTTGTTGACCGTTCGATAGACGCTATCGAGCACCAAAGGGTTGCCTACCGCCAAGATCGTATCGTTGGGACGCAGCATCGTCGCATTGGTGGGCAGTATCTGTTTGTCGTTACGATAAACGGCGGCGATCTTCCACTTGCGTTGTAAAATGGAGCCTACGTGCCTGAACGCGAAGGTACTGCCGAACGGAATCAATATCTCCATAATCTCGCCTTTTCCCAATCCGACGTTTTGCGCCACGACCGGCACATCCGGCAAATGATCGTAAAGATGCGCCGCCATCAACTCGTTCGTATCCAACACGGTGGTGTTGACCTCGTCGCGTCCTATTTTGCCGTCGTCCCACTGGTCGGTCAAAACGACATGGATCTTCGTATCGATCATACGAATGTTTTTGAGCGCGTAATAAGCGTCTTCTTTGTTTTTCATGACGATAAAGGCATAGGCGAAATCGATTTCGCTCATGATATGTTTGACCCTGGCGTAACTGGTGGGGTCGGCTTTGACAAAAGTGATGTTTTGGGTATTGGTACGCTCAGAAGCGTTTGCGTCGAAACAAGTGACATAGTAGCGATGAGAGACGACGCGTTTTCGCCCTATCCATTCTACGAAGTGTTTGGCGACGGCGCCGTCGGCAAGTATCAAAATGTTTTTCAAATCGCTGTCCTAAATCGTTTTGGCTATAATTTCGAAAATCGAGGAGCTATTATAACACAATGGAATTTCGGATAGATAAACGAGACGGCGATGCGCGCGCCTGCACAATCGAAACGGCGCACTCTACGATACGCACGCCCGTCTTTATGCCCGTAGGTACCGTAGGCGCCGTTAAAGCGCTCGACGCCGTCGACTTGCAAACGATACTAAAGCCCGACATCATCCTTGCCAACACCTATCATATGTATTTGCGTCCGGGCGACGAAACGGTAGCGAAGATGGGAAAATTGCACGGATTTACGCGCTTTGAAAAGAGTTTTTTGACCGATAGCGGCGGCTTTCAAGCCTTTTCACTCGGCGACAATGTCAAAATCGACGACGAGGGCATCATGTTTTGCAGCCATATCGACGGCTCGAAACACTATTTTACCCCCGAAAAGGTCATCGACATCCAAATCAACCTCGGCTCGGACATTATGATGATTCTCGACGACCTCGTTGCATTGCCCGCGACAAAAGAGCGTATCGCCGCCAGTATCGAACGCACCTCGCGTTGGGCGCAACGCTCCGCCGACTACTTTCGCGCAAAACAAGACCAAGGCATTGCGACTGAGCAAAACATTTTCGCCATTATCCAAGGCGGTACGGACCCCGAGTTTCGCAGACGCTCCGCCGAGTCGCTATGCGAGATGGATTTCGACGGCTTCGCCATCGGGGGTCTGAGCGTCGGCGAAAGCAACGCCGAAATGTACGATACCGTATCTGTGACGATTCCTTTTATGCCCGAGGAGAAACCGCGTTATTTGATGGGGGTCGGTACGCCAGAAGATTTGGTTGAAAACGTCTATCGCGGCATCGATATGTTCGATTGCGTGATGCCCACGCGCAATGCCAGAAACGGCACGCTTTTTACCTCATTCGGCAAAGTCACTATCAAAAAAGCGATCTATACCCTCGACGAAAACCCTATCGACCCCGAATGCGACTGCATGGTGTGTCGTACCTACTCGCGAGCCTACTTGCGCCATCTCTTCCGCGCAAAAGAGTTGACCTACTTCAGATTGGCGACGATCCACAACCTCCACTACTATCTGCACCTGATGTCTCAAATGCGCGATGCGATTTTGCGTGGTGAATTCGAAACATTTCGCAAAGATTTTTACGAAAAACGTCGTAAATGCGACTAAAGTCGCGCCTAATATCAAGCATGAGAGTGTAGACTTTTATATCGCAACAACTCAAAAACGAAAGGAAAACGTATGAGTCACAAACACAAAGCGAAGATAGAAAAAGTATTTGAACACCCCACCTCCGCCAATATCGACGTCAAAAAACTAATTGCGGCATTGGAACATTACGGCGTGAAGGTTGAAATGACAAAAAAGCACAAAGTCAAACTCTTCCATAACAATAAAGAGTTCGTACTACCCTTGCCGCACGCAGAGACCTTACCAAAAGACGAAGTGGTACTGCTAAGACACTGGCTCGAGGAAGTGGGGCTTACTCCCGAAAATATCGCATAAATTACGCGTCGTCGTTCTCCGAAGCCTTTACCCATCTTTTGGCTTCTTCGTAAGCGTCATAGGGGAAGCGGCGTATCTCCGCGGCGATAAAATGCTCGGCAAGACGTTCTTTCCATTCGCCGATAGGCGAATCGGTGACAAGCGCAATGCGTTTGACTTTTTTGTGCTGATTTTTGACAAATTTCAAATACCCCAAACACGCTGCAAACTCCTCATAAGGCGGAAACGTTTCCGCCAATACGACAAAGCCGTCCAATCTCTTGTGAATTTTGATAAACGGATCGAGAATTTTGGGCAAAATTTCAAAATCGCTCTCTTTTAATTCTCCCTCGGGTTCAAAAGTAACTATCGGCGACTCTTTATCAAACGTAATATTGATCATTGATATCTCCTCTTTATCAAAATAATATTTTAACATAAATTTATTTAGTAAAAACTATTCGTTTTTATTATCTTTTGTGCTTGTAATATTAATATTTAGGAAAAATTTACAATTGCATAAAGAAACCGTCGCGTATGCTATAATGACAATATGGTCGAATCACAACAAAGGAGTTGCGATGAGTACGGGTAGTATCGTTTTGTTGATAATTGTAGGTATCGCGTTATATCTTATCGTCATCTATAACAAATTGGTCGCTTTACGCGCCGGAATCGACGCTGCATGGTCGGATATCGACGTTCAGCTCAAAAGACGCTACGATCTGATTCCGGCATTAGTCGAAACGGTCAAAGGTTACAAAGAGTACGAAGGCGAAACGCTCGAAAAGGTGATCGCCGCAAGGCAAAAAGGCTTGACTGCCGACAGCGTCGCGGAAAAAGCCGAAGCGGCCAATATGCTAAGCGGTGCGTTGGGTAAACTGTTTGCGTTGGCGGAAGCCTATCCCGATCTCAAAGCCAACACGAACTTTCTCAAGCTGCAAGACGAGCTGAGCCGACTCGAAGAGGCGATTCAAAACGCCAGACGCTACTACAACGCTATCGTACGAGACTACAATGCCAAGATAGCTTCTTTCCCCGACCTCATCGTCGCTCAAAAGTTCGATTTTACCCCGAGAGACTATTTCGAACTCGACGAAAAGGAGGCCGAAGCGGTCAAGGAGATGCCGAAAATCTCCTTTTAGGCGAGACGATGCGAAAGCTACAGTTCTTCCTCCTCTTAGGACTCTTTCTTTCTCCGCTACAGGCGGAAAAGATCCGCAACTACGATATCGACGTCACGATCGAAAAGAGCGGCCGAGCGAAAATTCGCGAAAGTATTCTGTACGACTTCGAAGGCCTCTACAAACACGGCATATTCAGAGACATTCCGTTGCAGATACGTTATGCGGGAGAGATACGCGATATCGGTGTCGATATCCTCGAAGTCAAGGTCGACGGCGTACCGGCTCAAGTAAAGCCTCTTACGCTTTTCGATAAAAGGTCGGGTAAAGTGCTTCGCTTGAGGATAGGCAATCCCGATACGACAATTACGGGTAAGCATCGTTACGAGATAGCCTATATGGTCGCACGTCCCGTG
>JALVPA010000137.1 GCA_027026055.1 Campylobacteraceae bacterium
GAAAGAATATACCACGGACTGACGCTATCGTAATGCGAAGCGAGAAAAATCCCCACGATAGAGACGACAAATCCTATCAGATAAGCACCCCCGTCTCCCAAAAAGATATGCGCCTTGGGAAAGTTGAAGGCCAAAAAAGCGATGAGCGCCCCGACGCTAATCGCGACGAATCGAACAACGGCGACATCTTCCATTCGGTAAGCGGTTATGCCCAAAGACAACAGTATCAAAAGCGCCGTTCCCGCAGCCAAACCGTTGAAGCCGTCGATGATGTTGAAAGCATTCATCATACCTACGATGGCAAATACGCTAAAGAGCGCCCCCAAGAGATAAGGCATGGTAAATCCCAGACCTATATAGGTGACCACCGCATGGAGCAAAAAGACGGCGGAAACGGCGGCGACTGCTTGCATGAAGAGACGTATTTTCGGGGAGAAACGATTCGAAAAATCTTCCAAAATACCGCTTGCAAACGCCAAGGCAAGCGAAAAAAAGAGTTTTTCGCCCAAAGGAAACGGCAGTACGAGTCCCAGCGCGACGAAAATACCGATGCCGCCCGCTCTGGGAACGGTGGTACGGTGTACGCTTTGCGGTTTGCGATACGCGATATCGTCACCGAAGTATCCGTAGCGACGAAAAAGAGATATGACGATGAGTTGACAAAACGCCGATAAAAGTACGGCAAAAGCGAAAAGCGTAAACATCGTGACCTTTATTTCGAGATTTGGCATATTATACTTCAAGCCGATATAATTTTTCCCAACCAAGGACAAATATAATCATTCGACGAGAATTTTATCTTATAATTTTGTAATCATCATTCATAGGAGGTATCGATGTTTCGAAAACTGGTTGCGGTATTGGCGTTGAGTGCGTTTACGACACTTTTCGGAATGAGTTTGGGTACATTCAATAGTGCCGACAAAAAGACGCTGATGCAAATCAAGGGGATTGGAGAAAAAAAGGCTGCGTTGATTCTCAAAGAACGCAAAAAGGGCAAATTCAAGTCGTTCGACGATTTAATGGCACGCGTCAGCGGGATAGGCGAACAGATCGTTTCCAATATTAAAAACGATGTCAAGTCGGGTGAGAAAGGCAAAAAAGCGTCAAACAAACCCAAATCGAAAAAACCGAAATCCGGTAAAACCGAACACAAAAAAGAGACGGCAAAAAAACCGACGGATAAAAAACCAAAATCCAAAAAAAAGACCAAGCCCAAATCCAAATCCAAAGAAAAACCCAAAAAGAAAAAGAAACCCAAAACGAAAAGCTAATCCGACTTAGGATACAATCACACATTCGATAGAAATCGCGCATCGACGCGAAGAGAAAACGAGGTGATTGTATGGCTACGGTAACACGTTTCGCTCCCAGCCCGACGGGCTATCTGCATATCGGCGGTTTGCGCACCGCTCTTTTTTCTTGGCTATGGGCCAGACACAACGACGGCAAATTCTTACTGCGTATCGAAGATACCGACTTGAGTCGAAACAGCCAAGAGGCGCTCGAAGCGATTTTGGAAGCGTTCGAGTGGGTGGGGCTCGATTATGACGACGAGGTCTTTTACCAATCCCGACGTTTCGATATCTACAAAAAGTATATCGAGCAATTGCTTGAGGAGGGTAAGGCCTATCGTTGCTATATGACCAAAGAGGAGCTCGATGCGCTTCGAGAGGAGCAGATGGCGCACGGCGAGCGCCCTCGTTACGACGGACGTTATCGCGATTTTACGGGCACACCTCCCGCCGGAGTCGATCCGGTGATTCGCATCAAAGCGCCGAGAGAGGGCACGATCGTCTTTGAAGACGGCATCAAAGGGCGTATCGAAATCGATGCGAGCGAGGTGGACGATTTTATCATCGCACGTAGCGACGGTACGCCTACGTATAACTTCGTCGTGGCGATAGACGATGCTTTGATGGGGCTTACCGACGTGATTCGCGGTGACGATCATCTCTCCAACACTCCCAAGCAGTTGGTGGTCTACGAAGCGCTCGGTTTTGCGCCGCCGAAATTCTATCATGTGGCGATGATTCACAACGAACGGGGCAAAAAGCTCAGTAAGCGCGACGGTGCGACCGATGTGATGGAGTACAAGCGTCAAGGCTTCTTGCCCGAAGCGCTCCTTAACTTTTTGGTGCGCTTGGGCTGGAGTCACGGTGATCAAGAGATCTTTTCGCTTGAGGAGATGATCGCGCTTTTTAACCCCAAAGATATTAACAAGTCGGCTTCCAGTTATAATCTCGACAAACTCTTGTGGCTCAATGCGCACTATATCAAAAACACGCCTAACGAGAAGTTGACGATGTTGCTAAAAGAGTTCGATGTCGATATCGCCGATCATGACAAACGAGAAATTTTGCTCGATGCGGTCAAAGAGCGCGGTAAGACTTTGCGCGAGATCGCCGATCAGATAATGTTGATTCTCGAAGCGCCGCAAAGCTATGACGCCAAGGCGGTCAAAAAGGCTTTCAAAGGTGACGCCAAAGCGATATTGACCGATTTTATCGCAATGTTACAGACTTGGGAAAAGCCGCTGCATCTTCCCAGCGACTATCATGCGGTGCTCGAAGCGTTTGTTGCTGAAAAAGAGATCGGCTTCGGCAAGATCGGCATGCCGCTACGCGTAGCCTTGGTCGGTGCGCTGACAGGCCCCGGCGTAGATGAGATGATGGCGATCATCGGAGCGGACGAGACGATTGTGCGTATCGAAAAAGCGGTGGCGACGATAGAGGTTTGAGGGGACTCTCATCCCGGACTTAATGCCGATTGAATGAATCCTTATTGGTAATCGTCGTATTGATTATGGGGGTGCGTATCTATTGGAATCGTAAGCTTTGGCTTCGTCCTATCGTTGTTTGCATCAATCATCTTTAGCGGGGCTAAAGCCTCCGATTCCAGATAGGATTTAAGCTTCACTTAGCCATGTTATGCAAAATTCTTAGCCCTTAGCCCTAAGAATTTCTTCAATCCTCTTTTCGCTTTCCAATCCATTTCATAATGTATATGTCGTAGGTACCAACGAAGCTGTTTCGGGGTGATGCCCCTTTTTCGGCTCTCTTTTTTTAGGATGTATTGCGGGATGCGCGTAGGGGTGCGTGCAAAACGTTTTGCCATTTTTTCAACGGTGGCGCCGCGGCGGTTGTAGCAAAGACGGGCGAAGACAAAAGGAAGTTTGGTGCGCTCGTACCAATATCGCGCCATATCGATACCTTCGCCTCCGTCGAGATAGTATTTGAGTGCGGCATCTCCGATAAGCACGCGTCCTTCGAGCCCCAAAACCTCCGCCAAACGGTTGGAGGTGGCGGAGGCGGGATCTTTTTGCGGCGTGCCGGGCAAAAGCAAAACACTATAAACCGCCTTGTGAGCGACAATGCCGAGATCGGTGCAGTGTAGTTTGGTCGATGCGACGGAAGAGACAAAAGCCGCGTGCACCTCTTTGCGCGCCAAGGCGCGGTTGATACACGAAGGGACGTTACGTTTGTAGCGAAAGCTTGCCTTGGCGGCATGGCTGCGCAATCGACGTTTGAGATAGACTTGAAAGGGAAGCAGGTTGAGATAACTGATAGAGCCGAAAAGTATGCCCATGTCCCTTTCCTTTTGTCTCAATCGATTTAAGCGCAATTATACCAAACAACAATTATAATCGGCGCGAATGTAGATAAACAAAAAGGTATCTGTATGGTAACGGTAGAATTTTTGGGACCCATCACCAGAGAGCCGATGCAAATTGAAGCGAAACGTCTTGAAGAGGTGGCGAAACGATTGAAAGAGGAGGCGGTGATTCGCGAGTGGCTGCCCAAATGTGCGGTAGCGGTAAACGATACGATGGTGAGCGACTTAAACACGCCTTTGAAAGACGGAGACAAGATATCGATACTTCCGCCCGTGTGCGGGGGATAGGTTTTTTTAATGAGTAATGAGCAATGAGGAACCGAGAATTGGTGATGAGAGAAGAGATGCGGTTTGGCTCTTAATAAGAAATGAGAGGCAGAGCCCTTTTTTACAAAGCTTTTTAAGA
>JALVPA010000138.1 GCA_027026055.1 Campylobacteraceae bacterium
CCACGAGATAAAACATCTCTTTCGCCCCGACGGCTCCGGTAAGTCCTTTCATGTCGATACAAAGCATTTTCGCCTGTTCGAAGCGATGTTCTTTGATCAACTTTTCGAAAAGCGCATCGCTCTCTCCGTAAGCGTCGAGAAACTCTTGCAATATCTCCATATAAAGCCCTTCGTTACCGCTAACGTTGGCAATGCCTTTTTTCATATCGATGATATTGTTGGATATCACCGTGATCGTTTTATCCGAAACGTCGATTTGCTCTGTGACCGGCATAAAGGTTTTAAAGACGTTATAGAGCTGACCGATATCAAGCGGTTTCGTCAAATAGGCGTTCATACCGCTTTTAAATATCTTTTCGCGCTCGCTCTCCAACGATAGAGCGGTAAAAGCGACGACGGGCAACTCGTCGAACTCCGTATCGAGACGAATCATCTGCGTCGCCACATAACCGTCCATTACCGGCATATTGATATCCATTAAAACAAAATCGAACGCTTTTGTACTCTCTTTAAGCGTATTGACGGCTTGTCGACCGTTTTCTGCAAAAACAATCTCCATACCCGAATGTTTCAAAACGTTGGCGATGACCTTCCGGTTGATCTCGTCGTCTTCCGCCACCAACAAACGTCGTCCCGAAAAGTCGGCGAAACTCTTTTGCGATACGTTCGGCTCCGAAGGAATCGTTCCCGTATAGACGGGAAGTTTGCTTTGGCGTTCGTCGACCGTTTCTTCGGGATTTTCGTCGGCAATCTTTCCATTCGTATATAGATCGACGACAAGTTCGAATACACGCTCCTGCGTCATCGGTTTGACAAGCATTTTATCGACGATCTTTGGTAGAGACTCCGTATTGTCCGTATGAAACAACGAGCGCATCGCCAATACTTTGATCGAAGATTTTCCCGATTTGATACGCCCCAAATAATCGACGATTTTTTTGTGTTTAAAGATTGATTCGCTCAAAAGGATAATATCGAAACGCTCGAGTTTCATCTTTTTTCGTAGAAACTCCTCTTTTGTCGCCACTTCCACATCGTGCCTGAAATAGGCGAACATCTTTTTCAATGCCAAAGCGGAATTGTAATTGTCATCGACGATAAACACATTTTTTACCGTCAATACTTTATCGGGTAGACGATAATGTCTTCTCTCTTTCGGATCGACAAGGTCGAAGGGTAGATTGATGGTGAATGTCGTGCCTTTTTCCGGAACGGAATAAACGGTTATTTTGCCGCCCATTTGGGTTACCAACGCATGGGCGACATAGAGTCCGAGACGTTTGTAGGTGTTGTTCTCTTCGTCGTATTCGGGTGTGAAAAGGACCTTCAACGCCTCTTGTGTCAACCCTTTGCCGTTGTCTTTGAGACGAAACTCTATTTGTGTCGTATCGTGATAGGTTGCGTAGGTCTCTATCGTTAAACTCACCTCGCCTTTGTCCAAATGCGAAAACACATATTCGAACAAATTGCGCAACGCTTTTTCCAAATGCAACGCATCTCCTATCAAATAGCGCGGGATGTTTTTATCAATATCGTAAATAAGCTCGATATCGCGATTTTCGAAGCTTTTCTGTATGCTTCCCGCCACTTCGTTCAAAACGTTGTTAAGGTTAAACTTCTCTTTGACGATAGTGACTTTGTTGGACTTGAGCCTCAAAAACTCTATCAAGTCGGCAGTCACATTTAGTAGCGTACGTTCTTTTTCAAGAACGTTTTGAGGCAAACATTCGCTATGCGTCGAAGTAACTTCTTTATAAGTCTCTTCAACAATAGTATGAATATTTTCGCCGATACCGCTTAAAAATTCGGTCTGCTTTTGTTCCATCTCTTTTTGAGTTCGTATGATGCGCTGATACATCGCTTGGATTTTTGCGTTTTGCCGTGAAAAAACATAGATGATAAATATACCGATGAGCGCCAATAAAAAAAGCGCTATCCAAACAAGCGTATCGTTACCGTCGATGTCATTGCTCGCATAAGCCGCACCCATCGCACAAATCGTAACGGCGATCACTGATATTTTCATCGTTTCCCCCTTTTCAACCTCGACTACGAGGGGATATTATTACACAAATATGATAAAAAAGTGTTATACTTTCATTATGAAAATCGCAGCTTTGGATATCGGACTCAAACGTATCGGTGTCGCTATCTCGCCCGACGGACGTAGCGCCCTTCCCCAAAACGCCATCTTGCGAAAAAATCGCAATCAAGCTGCAAGAGATGTAAAACGGTTTTTAGAGGAGTGGGAGATAGAGACGTTGGTGGTGGGCATCCCCGTCGGAGGAAACGCCGAGGAGGAGATGCGACGGCGTATCGAACATTTCGTTTCACTGCTGGCACCGGATATCCCCGTCGTTTATCAAGACGAACAAGGCAGCAGCTACGAGGCGAAAGAGCGTACCGCGGGACAATTCCGCCATACAAAAGACGGCAAACTCGACTCCGTCGCCGCACAAATCATTTTGGAGCGCTACCTCGACCGTACCTTTAGTGGCTGAGTTTGCGTACCGTCTCGACGACACCCAACGTCGCAAATCCCAGTGCCAAGCCGATGACAAACTCCGCTAGCAACGAAGGAACCCCTTCGAAAATATGATGTAGCGCTTCGATATGATGCAGATAGATGCCGCCGGCAACCAAAAGCATTGCAATCGTACCGATAACCCCAATGAGAACGATCACGCGAGGCAACGCGCGCACCATTCGTATCCCCAATTTCGCACGCCACGTATCGGAAGATTTTGCTTTGGCAATCAAAGCGTAACCGATATCGTCCATACGCACGATAAGCGCCACGATACCATACACCCCGACCGTTGCCAACAACGCTACGAAGCTTACCACCGCTACGCGCACAAGTAGAGGTTCGTCAAGCACCGTTCCCAACGCAATCACGACGATCTCGATAGAGAGAATAAAGTCGGTGCGAATCGCCGATTTGATCTTGAGACGTTCCGCTTCGAGTACCTCGTCGGCGGAAAGTTTTTCCATACGCGACATATCGTTTTGTTTTGCTTTATGTTTGAAGTAGTCGTAGATCTTCTCGGCGCCTTCGAACGCCAAATAGATACCGCCAAGCATCAAAATCACGGGAATCGCCTGCGGCAAAAAAGCGCTCAAAAGAAAGGCAAATGGCAAAATGATCGCTTTATTGAGCAAAGAGCCTTTCGTAATCGCCCATAATACGGGAAGCTCTCGCGAACTTACAAAACCCGACGCTTTTTCGGCATTGACCGCCAGATCGTCACCCAAAATTGCCGCCGTTTTTTTGGCGGCGACTTTACTCATCACCGCCACATCATCCATCAGTGCAGCGATATCGTCGAAAAGTGCGAAAAATCCCGACACGTTTTCCCCCGTTTTTAAATACGATTGTATCGAAATATCATATAACTTCGGGTTGCAACTCTTCCAAAGTGTCGCGTGCAATACGTC
Organism: Campylobacteraceae bacterium; assembly: GCA_027026055.1. Lineage (GTDB taxonomy): Bacteria > Campylobacterota > Campylobacteria > Campylobacterales > Sulfurovaceae > JALVPA01. Next base: position 3,439 of record JALVPA010000138.1, read on the forward strand.
TGCCAAGCGCTATCATCTCATAGGCGCGATGAAACTCGTAAAATCCGTGCACTTCGTGCGGAATCTCAATCAAAATATCGAGTTCCAGTATCCATCGTTTGAAGTTTTCGAGCTCTCCGTAAACATAAAGCCCTCCGACGAACACTCCTATCGACGATCCCGACACCGAAACGATCTCGTACCCGCGTGTTCGTAACTCTTCTATGACACCGATATGGGCGTAACCGCGCGCAGCGCCGCTACCGAGTACCAACGAAATACGTTTGGAAACGGGGGGGTTAACCCTTGCACTTGAGAATCTCTGCGATCTTTTCGACCACACCCGGATCTTCAAGCGTCGAAGTGTCTTGCGTAATCGCTTCGCCTTTGACAAGACTACGCAAAATACGGCGCATCACTTTACCCGAACGGGTTTTGGGAAGATCGGGCACAAAGGCGATATCATCACACAGCGCAATGGCGCCAATCTCCTTTTTGATAACCTCGTTGATCTCTTTGAGTGTCTCCACTTCATCCGCTACGCCGTTGTCTTCTTTGAGCACGACATAGGCAAAGATACTTTCGCCTTTGATATCGTGCGGCTTACCGACAACCGCGACAGCGGCGACATTAGGGTGCTTTTTGATCGCCGATTCGATCTCCGCCGTCCCGAGTCTGTGTCCTGAGACATTGATGACATCATCGGTACGTCCCGTAATGGTGATGTAACCCAATTCGTCCGTCATCGCCCCGTCGCCGGTGAAATAAACCGGCTTTCCGTCCTTTTTGCAATCGCCGAAATAAGATTTGACGAAACGATCGGGATCGCCCCAAATGGTACGAATCATACTCGGCCACGGTTTCGTAATACACATAAAGCCTTTTTCACCCACCGGCGTAGGCGTACCATCCTCTTCGATCACTTCCGCCATAATCCCAGGAAGCGGCAAGGTTGCACAGGCGGGCTTGACCGGCGTAGCCCCCGGCAGCGGCGAGATCATATGCCCGCCCGTTTCCGTCTGCCAATAGGTATCGACGACGGAGCAGCGTCCGCCGCCGACTTTTTCGTGATACCATTGCCATGCGGCGGGATCGATCGGCTCGCCCACCGTACCGAGGATACGCAACGAACTCAAATCGTACTTTTCGGGTTCGTCGGCACCGAGTTTGTGCAACATCCGAATCGCCGTCGGTGCGGTATAGAACTGATTGATCTGATACTCTTCGACCATACGCCAGCAACGTCCTGCATCGGGATAGGTCGGCACCCCTTCGAACATCACCGTCGTCGCCCCCGCAGCCAAAGGACCGTAGACGATATAGGTGTGCCCCGTGATCCAGCCTACGTCCGCCGTACACCAAAAGGTGTCGTTTTCTTTGATATCAAAGACCCATTCCATCGTCATTTGCGCCCAGAGGATATAACCCGCCTGCGAGTGCTGTACCCCTTTGGGTTTACCCGTACTACCCGAGGTATAAAGCAAAAAGAGCGGATCTTCCGCCCCCATCGTTTCGCATTCGCAGCGATGCGACTGCTCTTTGAGCAGTTCATAGTAGGCATAATCGCGCCCTTCGACCCACCTAATGTCTTCGCCGTTTCGCTCGACGATACACACTGCTTCGACACACTCACATCCCTCTTCGAGCGCTTTATCAACAACGGGTTTAAGCATATAGGGCTTGCCTTTTCTAAACGCACCGTCCGCGGTAACGACCAATTTGGCTTGCGCGTCGACGATACGATCTCTAAGCGCATCCGCGGAGAAACCGCCGAAAACCACCGAATGGATCGCACCGATCTTCGCACACGCTAGCATCGCGATCGCCGCCTCGGGTATCATCGGCATATAGAGCACGACGCGATCGCCTTTTTTCACACCGAATCGGTTTTTGAAAAGATTGGCGGTTTTATTGACCTCATATGCCAACTCTCTATAGGTAAGCACACGTTGATCACCGTTGTCTCCTTCAAAGATAATGGCGGCTTTGTTTTTACGCGTGGCAAGGTGTCTGTCGACACACTGATAAGCGACATTGAGTTCGCCGTCTTCGAACCATTTGTAAAACGGCGCATTCTCTTCGTTTAGCACTTTGGTAAAAGGCTTGAACCAATCTATTTTCTCTTTGGCAAAACGCGCCCAGAAGCCTTCGTAATCCTCTCTGGCCTCTTGCATCAACGCATGATACCGTTCCATCGAGTTAATCGCGGCGTCTTTAAACAATTCTTTGTCGGGGTAGTAGAGTTTTTCCTGACTCATCACATATCCTTTCGAGTAAAATCTCTTTGGGTTATTCTATCACAAAGGAGAAGGGAAGAAAAAGATTTTAAAGATGAAATCTACAATTCGGATAAAAACAGTCCGAATTGTAGCATTTTGCCGAATTTAGCTTATTGACCCAATCCGAATACGTTCGATAGGGTATTGATATAATTGAAATATCCCGTAATAGCGACGGCTTCGAGAAGCTCTTTGTCGCTCCAGCCCATCGCTTTGAGCGCGTCTATCTCCTCTTGGGTGATTTTATAGTTCTCTTTGCCTGCCGCTTTGAGGCAAAAACGAAGTAACGCTTTGACCTTCTCCTCGGTCTCCATCGCTTCGACGCCTTCGAGGATCTTTTCTATCTGCGCTTTGCTAAGTCCCAACATTTTCGCTATGCCTTTGTGTACATCCACGCACATCTTGCAACTGTTTTCTTTGGAGACCAACAAGGCAATCGCCTCTTTTATCTCATAACTCAGATAGGTTTCGTCAAGCAGATAACTTTGCACCATCTTGTCCGTGGCGAAATAGATCTTTTCGTCCGTTGCCAACAGCTTGAAGATATCGCCCAGCTTACCCGTTTTTTCGAGAATAGGGCGCGCCTTTTCTTGGATAGCGGGACTCATCCGCTCAAACTCCACCAAATCGATATAGGCCATAGCGACTCCTTTATTCGAATATTTTATTTATTATTATAGGTATTTTCAAATAGAATGGGCTTAATCCCATACCATAGGAAATATCCCATGCCCACTGTTGCTGTTCCGACCAGAGAAAACCGCAACGCCGCTTCCATACCTTCACTTTCCCAAATATGCCCGATCGCATAGGCGCCGCTCGCCGCGGCAAGCGCCACACCGGCATAGAAAACCCCGTAAACGGAGCCTTTATTGTCGCACGATCGGGAGATATCCGCACGCTGGGCATTAAGCGAAGCAACGGTAAAGAGTCCCATCAAGCCGAAGGCGACCCATGTCGCGACGTTTTGTTCAGCCCATAACAACCCTTGTGCCGCGATACCGCAAAGATACGCGACGACCATCACCGCTCGTGCCCCGAAACGATCGACACTCATACCGAAAAGATAACTTGTCGCCGTCTGCATCCCCGCGGAGAGTGCGAACAACAATGGAAGATAGGTCGCCGAAATACCCGTATTCTTCGCCTGTATGGCAAAAAAAGCGTCGCTGAAAAAGAAAAAAAGAAATGCAAAATACCAGAGCATCGATACGATATGACGTTTGTCGCGTGTTGTGAGGCGAAACGCCTCGGAGAGACCGTTTTTTTTAGGTGCAACATCGCGCACCCCGAAAGCGACGATTGCCACCCCGATCATTCCCGGAAGCAACGTCGCCAAAAAGATAGCGCGTATCACCCCTTCGCTCTCGCCGAAAAGATAAAGTAGTGCGAACACCGCTACCATCCCGCTCAATTCGCCCGCGATATCCATCGCTTTGTGAAAGCCGAAGGTTTTACCCGAACGCTTCGAGGTTGTATAATGTGCGATCATCACATCTTTGGGCGCCGAACGCAACGCCTTGCCCAAACGCTCCAACGCCCTTAGCGCCGCGACGCTTTTATACCCGTGTGTCATACCCACCGACGGTTTGGCGATCGCCGATAGCAGATAACCGCCCACCACCAACGGTTTGACTACGCCGAAGCGATCGGAGAGATATCCCGAAACGAACCGCAACGCATACGACACGAAAGTAGCGACGGCGACGACAATGCCGAGTTTGTCCATCCCCTCGTGCAATACCGATACGACAAAAATCGGAAGCAGCGGCGTAATCATCGCCGACGCCATATCGGTAAAAAAACTCACCCATCCCAACATGAGCACATTGCGATCGATCGTTTGCATAGGTTGTTACAGCCTCTCTTTCAACATTCGTATCCTTCGATACGACGCTTCGATACGCGAAACAGATATCTTACCCTCTTCGACAAGTTTGCGAATCGTCTTGACCAAATACCCGACCGACACGATACGCTTCGGGTCGATTTGATTGCCGAAAAGCAAAAGGTCGTTGCCCGCATTAATCGCCAGCAGTAGCGTCTTTTCAAGCGAATACTTTTTGGCGATCGCCCCCATCTGCAAATCGTCCGTGATCGTCACTCCCTCAAATCCGAGCTTACGGCGCAAAATGCTCGTCACCGTTTTATGCGAAAGCGTCGCGGGATAGATAGGATCGAGACGCTTGTTGTACACATGCGCCACCATCACCGTGTCGGCATCTTTTGCCAAAAGTTTGTAGGGTATCAACTCCGTCTCTTGCCACTGCTTAGTCACGTCGACAAAGCCTTTATGCGTATCGCCCGTAGAGGAGCCGTGCCCCGGAAAGTGCTTGATCGAAGTGAGGATACCGTAGCGGTGCATCGCGTCGATAAAGAGCGACGCATAGTGCGCCACCCGTTTCGGATCGGCGCCGAATGAACGCTTCAATCCGTGAATGACACGGTTTTTCGGATTGATATCAAGATCGACCACCGGCGCCAGATCGTAGTTGATGCCCGTCTCTTTAAGCTCTTTTGCCATCATGAGAAAATAACGTCTCGCTTCTTTGTCCGAGAGTTCGGCGATAGCGTGTGCGGAGGGAAATTTGCCATAGAAACCGTACTTGCTCTTGAGCCGTTGCACCCTACCGCCCTCTTGATCGACGGCAATCAGTAATCTACCATCCTTGCTACATGCTTGCAACTGTGTAGTCAATCTTTTCAGTTGCGCTTTGGAAAGAATATTTTTAGGTTTGTTTCCGTCGATCGGATTGACGTCGAAAAGTATCACGCCGCCGATATTGTATTTTGCGATATCGCGACATATCCGCGACTCTTTGGGTGCGGAGGTGCCGAAAAACCCCACCATAAGCATTTGACCGATTTTTTTCTCCAACGATACCTGTGCATTGACGAACGTATATGCCAAAACCATACTTACCGCAACTTTTCCATACATTTTTACCATTTCCTTCGAATTTATTAACCCTAAAAAGGATACCGAAATTCTTCGTCAAAGCGCTTTAACGCCATTTGCGTCTTCGTTTTATTTCGGTTAAAGTTCATTGTTTATACTTCGATTTACAAGGATATCGGGCAATGTGAAATTTTATTTCATTTTGTCTCCTTTGTTTCATCATTTCCTCCTCCTTTTCTATGAAACGGTCCGATATCCTTCGATTATACGATAGCCGTCAAACTTCCGTTAATCCAAACATCTTATAATAAGTTTCGAAAATCGATGCAGAAAGGTTCGTTATGTTAAGAAAATTTCTTCGTGTTGTCACGATACTCTCGATGTTTGTCGCGGCGAACTATGCCGCCGAGAAAAAAAGTAGCCTCACCATTACCGATATCGACGGAAAAAGCTATATCGTCGGCGGAACCGAAAACGGTTTGAAAATTTCGGGAACGGAAGGCAAAGTGGTGATTTTGGAGTTTTTCGGCAATCACTGTCCCCCTTGTCTGATGAGTATACCGCATCTCGTCAATATACAAAAAAGACATGCGGACAAACTTCAAGTTTTGGCCGTAGAGGTCCAGGGACTCACCACAGAGGCACTCAAACGTTTCGTTAAAAGCCACGGTATCAACTATCCCGTCTTTTCGGGACGAAAAGAACATCTTTTCGTCAATTATATTGCGCAAAGAGCACAATGGGGAGGCAGCATTCCCTTTACGTTGATACTCGATCCCAAAGGTGAAGTACAGTATATTCAAGCGGGTCTCATCCCCGAAGAGGTACTCGAAAAGATCTTTCGAGAGTTGTCTCGCAAATAACACTTACGTTACATAAACTTTTCCTTGGGAAATGCATATCTTTCCTTCGAGCTCCGCTTCGTAAACACGCGCGCCGAAACGCGCCACCGCTTCGTCGAGGCTCGGACAACTCTGACAAAAATAGAAAAAATCGTCCTTAACGGTGTCGTCGCTTACCGCATGCCCGAAACGAGACGCGAAGACTTCGATATCGTAAATCGCCTCGGCTTTGCCTTCCGATAAAAGCCTGTTCGTCCCGTCGCTCTCCCCGATACGTTGAGGCAACACAAAGATCGGCTTACCCATCGCTTGCGCATATGCCGCCGAGTGCATCGACCCGCTCTTTTCGTCGGCTTGCGCAATGACAAGTACCTCTCCCAACGCCACGACAATTTCGTTGCGTTGTACGAAGCTCCACTGTGTCGCGCGAAATCCCTCTTCAAAAGGGCTCAACAACAATCCGTTTCTCTCTATCTCGGCAATCATCGATGCGTTGACGGCGGGATAACGCAAGTCAAGACCGCATCCAAGTACCGCGATCGTATTGTCGCTACCTGCCGCGAGATGCGCCGTCGCGTCGCACCCCATGGCCGCCCCACTGACAATGCACACACCCCTTGTGCGCAACGCTTTGACCAATGCGCTCAATACCTCTTTGGTATAGCCGCTCGGTCTTCGCGTGCCTACTACGGAGACGATAGGACGCTTGAGCAACGACAAGTTTCCCCGATAATAAAGCGGTTGCGGATAGCGTCGCATCGCTTCGAGTGCGGCGATACGATAAGGAACGGCCAGACTCATAGGTTCTTCCCCTCAAGCGATATCGGAAAGTATAGCGCACAATAGGCGTTCTAAAAAAAATTATGTCATTTTGTCATATTCATAGCGCCCACGGCCAATAAGTGACGGCGAAAAAGCTTAAAACCGCAATACCAAGTAGATTGAGTTTGAAGCCCGTCGTCGCCATTTCGCGGATACGAATCGCCCGAGAACTCATCACGATGGCATTGGGCGGTGTGGCGATCGGCAACATAAAAGCATAGCTGGCGGCCACCGTCGCGGTGAGCAAAATCGTCATCGTCTGTTCCTGAGGCAGAGTGCGCGACATTTCATAGAAGATCGGTAATGCAATGGATGTCAGTGCGGTATTACTGGTCACTTCCGTAGAGAATGTGACGAAAAACGCTACAATCACGATCACCCATACAAACGGAAGTTCGGAGACGACATGAAGCCTCTGTGCGATTTCCTGTGCCAAACCCGTATGCGAAAAGGCCGCTGCGATCGAAAAACCGGCCCCGAACAAAAAAATAATCTCATAAGGGATATTGCGCGTATCCTCCCATGTCAACAAGTTAATACCGGGCAAAAAAAGCGCCAATCCGAAGCCCAAAAGTAACAATTTCTCATTGAGTGCAAATCCCGCAATCTGTTTCAAAAAAGTATTGACTACCAAAAGAACCGACAAAAGCAGAATCATGCCGTAAAGTCGTTTTTGGTCTCTATCGAGCACAGGTATGTCGTTATCGATATCCGCCACACTCTCTTCTTTAGTGCCGAGTGAAAGCAAGTAAGGCATCACAAACAACATCGTCGCAACGATGGGAGCGGTCATGAGCATCCATCCGCCGAATGTCGCCGATGGCAATGCATTGTCCTCTAAAAAACCGAGCAAAATAAGGTTGGGCGGCGTACCGATAGGCGTTAAAATACCGCCGATACTTGCCCCGTAAGCCGTAGCAAGCAAAAAACGCACCTTGAGTTTCGGATTTTCGCTCAGATAGAGCGCAATCGGCATGAGCATGAGGGTAATCGTGGTATTTGAAAGTACCGCACTCAGTAGTGCCGAAGTGACCGCCAAGGCATAAATAATACCACGCGGCGTTTTTGGAAAAAACGAAAGCAGTTTCGCCGAAAAGTAGCGATGTAAGCCGCTCTTTTCAATTGCCAGCGCCAACATAAATCCACCCAAAAAAAGAAAGATAATCGATTTGGCGTAGTTGGGGGTGACGTCGTTGGCAGGCAAAATTCCCAGACTCGGAAAAAGCAAAATCGGCAACATCGACACTACCCCGAGCGGCAACGCTTCGTTCGTCCAGAGCGTCACCATTAACGCTACGCTCCCTACCAACAACGCCTGCACCGGCGTAAACCATACCTGCGCCGCCAAATAAAACACCGCCGCAACCGCCAATGCCGTCAGCATACCTTTCATCTCTTTTCCTTTATCGTATTAACAGGGTCAACCCCTTAGTCTCTCTTTGCCGATGAAACGGGACTAAAGTCCCTA
>JALVPA010000139.1 GCA_027026055.1 Campylobacteraceae bacterium
CCCGGATGCACGACGATATCGGGTGTGACCCCTTTGGCTTGGATGGTACGGCCGCTGGGGAGATAGTAGCGCGCGACGGTAAGCTTGATCGCTTCTTTTTTGGCGACGGGAATGACGATCTGTACCGAACCTTTTCCAAACGTATTTTCACCGACGATTACGGCGCGTTTGAAGTCTTGCAGCGCACCGGAGACAATCTCACTGGCACTGGCGCTACCGCCGTCGACAAGCACCACCAAAGGCGTTTTGGTATCGCTGTTTTCTTTATGCGCTTTATATTCGGTATTTTCGTAATCGACACGCCCTTTTTGGCTCACGATGATACCGTGATCAACGAACATGTCGACGAGTCCTACCGCTTGATCGAGCAAACCGCCCGGGTTGTTGCGCAGATCGATGAGGATCCCTTTGGTGTCGTTGTGTTCGGCGATCGCTTTTTTGACGCTCTCGACCACTTTTTGATCGAACGAGGCGACATGCATATAAAGCAAATCTTTTTCGTTCTCGATCGTTTTGGTATAGACCGAGTCGATTTTGATAATAGCACGCGTAATTTTGATACGAAGCGGCTTGGGCTCTTTTTTACGAATGATGGTAAGCACGATGTCGGTGCCCGGTTTGCCGCGCATCAACTTGACCGCTTCGTCGATACTCATCCCCAGCGTCGCCTTGTCGTCGATTTTGAGGATAATGTCTCCCGCTTTGACCCCGGCTTTGTAAGCGGGCGTGCCTGGTAGGGGGGCGATGACGGTCAACGCGCCGTCTTTCATCCCCACGGAGATACCGAGACCGCCGAATTCTCCTTTGGTCTGAACCGTCAAGTCTTTATAGGATTTGTCGTCGAGATAAGCCGAATGTGCATCGAGATTTGCCAGAAGTCCTTTGAGCGCTTTGTTGACGAGCGTTGTGGTATTGACTTCGTCGACATACTCTTTTTCTATGAGATTGAGCACTTGGGTAAACTTGATATAGGCTTCGAGTTTCGACTTTGCGTCGGAAGGCACACCGTTTTCTTTCGCCTGTACGAAAGTACCCGAAAGATAAGCGGCGCAGACGACCGAGAGGAAGCCCGCTGCAATGATTTTTTTACTTTTTGCGATCATAGAATTGACGTCTCCTAAATAGGTATATAATTTTATTGAAAAGTCTCTAAGAGGTTGCTTTTCGTACCTTTTCAAGGTACCACTATAATAGACGGAATCAAACGGAAGCTTAACAGCATCTTCCGTAAAAAATTAAAAATTCTTAAATTTATAAAAATATTATAAAGAAACTTGACAAAGGTAGACTAAAGTTGGTATAATACGGCAGATTTTAGGACAAAAGGATGTGAAGATGAGTATCTTGGAGAAACTGACCAATCAGATGCAAGAGACAATCGAATCGGCGGTATCGCTTGCACTGCACAATAAAAACCAAGAAGTGGAACCTATCCATATGATTTGGGCGTTGCTGACCAATACCAATTCGGTATTGAACCAAGCGCTAAACAAAATGAACGCGGAACGCGCGACGATAGAACTGGAGGCCAAAAGCCTGGCCGAAAAGCTTCCGAAGGTCTCTACGGTGACCAAAGAGACGATACGTCTCGGACAAAACGCCGTACGTTCATTGCAAAACGCCGAAGGGGTCATGACCGCCAACGGCGACAAGTATTTGGCGGTGGATACGTGGCTGATCGCCAATGTCAACGAACCCTTTATCAAAGATGTGATCGGTAAGTACGTCGATGTGATGGAGTTCAAAAAGACGTTGGAGTCGATCCGCGGCGGCAAAACCATCGATTCGCAAAGTGCGGACGAAAACCTCGAAGCGTTGTCGCAATACGGTATCGACCTGACCCAAAAAGCGGCCGACGGCGAACTCGATCCCGTTATCGGACGCGACGAGGAGATCCAACGCGTCATGCAGATCTTGATCCGCAAGACCAAAAACAACCCTATTTTGATCGGGGAACCGGGTACCGGTAAGACCGCGATCGTCGAAGGGTTGGCGCAACGCATCGTCGATAAGGAGGTGCCCACCAGCCTTCAAAACATGCGCGTCATTTCACTCGATATGAGTCGTTTGATCGCGGGAGCGAAATATCGCGGAGAGTTCGAAGACAGACTCAAAGCGGTTGTGGACGAGGTGAAAGGATCGGGCAATATCATTCTCTTTATCGACGAGATTCATACCATCGTCGGCGCCGGCGCGAGCGAAGGAAGCATGGATGCGGCAAATATCCTCAAGCCCGCATTGGCGCGAGGCGAACTGCATACCATCGGTGCGACGACGCTCAAAGAGTATCGCAAATATTTCGAAAAAGACCAGGCCTTGCAACGCCGCTTCCAGCCCGTCAAAGTCGACGAGCCCAATATCAACCAAGCGTTGCAAATCCTACGCGGGATCAAAGATCGCCTCGAAGCGCACCACAACGTCTTGATCACCGACGGCGCGTTGGTAGCGGCGGCGAAACTTTCCGATCGCTACATTACCGATCGCTACCTACCCGATAAGGCGATCGACTTGATCGACGAAGCGGCGGCGGAGCTGAAGATGCAGATCGAAAGCGAGCCTGCTGAGCTAAGCAAAATCAAGCGCGAAATCTCGACCTTGCAAGTAGAGCGCGAAGCGTTGAAGATGGAAGAGACGGAGAAAAACAAAAAACGTATCGAAGAGATCGAAAAAGAGTTGGCAGATCTTGAAGAGAAAAAACGTCAACTCGAAGAACAGTTCCGTCAAGAAAAAGAGATCTTCAACCAAATCGCGGAGATCAAAAACCGCATCGAGCAGTTGAAAGTCGAAGCGGAAAGAGCCAAACGCGAAGGCGATTTCAACAAAGCGGCGGAACTCGAATACGGCGAAGTGCCCAAAGCGCAACAAGAGCTGGCGCAACTCGAAGAGAAATGGAAAGCGATGGTGGAGCAAGGCACTTTGCTCAAAAACGCCGTCGACGAAGAGATGATCGCCAGTATCGTCAGCCGCTGGACGGGCATCCCCGTCAACAAGATGTTGCAGAGCGAAAAAGAGAAGATTCTGCACATCGAAGAGGTGCTCAAAGAGGAGGTCGTCGGACAAGAAGAGGCGCTCAAAGCCGTCGCACGCGCTATCAAACGTAATAAAGCGGGGCTTAGCGACGTCAACCGGCCGATAGGCAGTTTCATGTTCCTCGGACCCACCGGCGTGGGTAAAACGCAAGTGGCGAAGACCTTGGCTAAGTTCCTCTTCGACAGCGAACGTTCGCTGATTCGCATCGATATGAGCGAATATATGGAGAAACACGCGGCGAGCAGACTTGTGGGTGCACCTCCGGGATACGTCGGATACGAAGAGGGCGGTCAACTCACCGAAGCGGTACGTCGCAAACCCTACAGTGTCGTACTCTTCGACGAGATCGAAAAAGCGCATCCGGATGTCTTCAACACCTTGTTGCAGGTGTTGGACGACGGGCGCCTGACCGACAACAAAGGGGTGACGGTGGATTTCAAAAACACCATCATCATCATGACGAGCAACATCGCCAGCGACAAGATTATGGAGTTCAAAGATCCCGAAGATAGACGCAAGGCGGTGCAAGACGAGCTCAAACTCCACTTCAAACCGGAGTTTTTGAATCGTCTTGACGATATCGTGATCTTCAACCCGCTGGACAAAGCGGCGATCACGCAGATAGTGGACATCTTGTTCCGCAATATCCAAAAGAAACTCGAAGAGCGCGATATCAAAGTCACGCTTACCCCGGCGGCAAAAGAGTATATCGCCGAAGCGGGCTTCGATCCGGTTTACGGTGCGCGACCGCTCAAACGCGCACTCTACGAAGTGGTCGAAGACCGTCTGGCAGAGCTGATCCTCGAAGACAAAGTCAAAGAGGGTAGCAGCGTCACCTTCGACGTGCAAAACGACGAGATCGTGACGCACATCGCCTAAGCTTCAAAAAGCACGACTTCGGTCGTGTATCCGCACTTT